>JAJPJO010000162.1 GCA_021324135.1 Pseudomonadota bacterium | reverse complement strand
TTTGATACCACGTTGTAATCGTTTTGTATTTGTCACGAATAGATCATCACCAACTAATTGCACTCGATTGCCGATCCGATCGGTCAATTCCTTCCAACCGTCCCAATCCTCTTCGGCAAGCCCATCTTCAATGCTGACAATCGGATAATTGTTGACCAGTTTCTCATAAAAACCCACCATTTCCGTGCTTGTCAATGTTCTATTCTCAGTTGCGAGCTGGTACTTGCCGTCTTTGAAAAATTCCGTCGACGCCGGATCGAGCGCGAGTGAGATCTGCTCGCCGGGCTTCAGTCCTGCCTTTTGGATGGCTTCAACGATCAGCTCCAGAGCTTCCTCATTCGTCTTCAGCGATGGTGCGAATCCACCCTCGTCACCAACCCCGGTGGCTAATCCTTTTTTGTGTAGTACCGCCTTCAGTGCGTGATATGTTTCAACCCCCCACTGAAGAGCCTGTGAGAATGAGCTTGCACCGACAGGAACGATCATGAACTCTTGCAGATCGACTCCGTCTTGAGCATGTTTGCCACCATTCAATATATTCATCAGTGGAACTGGAAGGATGCATGCAGACACGCCACCAACATACCTGAATAACGGCATGCCAAGGGCGTTTGCAGCCGCTTTAGCAACAGCGAGACTGACACCAAGGGTGGCATTAGCGCCTAACCTCGATTTATTATCAGTTCCGTCCAATCTCACCAATTCTTTATCGATTAGTGTTTGCTCCAGCGCACTCGCTCCGATTAGCGCTTTGCTGATTTCATCATGGATATGGCGTATAGGTGTCAGTACTCCCTTGCCACCATATCGGGTAGCATCCTTATCTCTCAATTCAACAGCTTCGAAACTACCGGTGGAGGCACCACTCGGTACCGCGGCTCTACCGGCGGCACCATTGGTGAGGAGCACAGTCACCTCAACCGTAGGATTGCCGCGGGAATCCAGTATTTCCATTGCCGATATTTCCTCAATATGCGTCATTGGTATCAAGCTCCATCGGTGGTATCACTGTCCATTTTTATCAGGATTATTTTCCAAAAAAGCAAATCTTGTTGCTGCAATTTTTTCGCGTTCAAGTATAATCCTTAAGCACTGGATCACTTTTCATTTCTTTACTTGCGCGTACTCGAATTGAATATGAGTGATCCGGCTTTCGTTCGAGCTAATAACAATAACATTTACTTGGGGCGAGTGATCTTACAGTTCGCAAAGCGAATCTAGAAGTGGCGGTCGGACATGGGCGACCATGGTGGCGGTTTTCAGGCTATACAAGAGTATTTCCAGCAAAAATATTGCCGGTTTTGCTCCAATCCATTTAGACAGGAAGGTATCGAACTCTTAAGACAAGAGCCAGGTGTCCTGGTTGTGCGTGTTACTTGCAACTCTTGCGGTCATCCGCTTGGCGTCGCGATTGTCGGCACTAATATGCGACAGGAGCGTCACAAACCGAAAGGATTGAGTGAGTGGACCAAGCGCGACAAACAACGTCTGGCAGATAAACCAAAAATCACATATGACGACGTTCTTTACGCGCATCAGTTTTTCCAAGCTCTTGGAAGCGACTGGGCCAAACACCTTCCTGAAGGTACAGTGCAGGCATAGATTGAGTTCCTTTAGAAGCAGAAGCTAATCCACCGCCACCAATTTTCAGAGTTCGCTTCCAGATCAGCCTCAATTTCATCGCTAACTACCAGCACAAAATGACCAACAGCGCGCCGTTTTACCAACGACGTCAATAACAAGTGATAAGCGGCCCGCTTCCAGGCATACGCAAGCGGCGAATGTTTGCCACAATTAGGGTATGTTCGCCAACGAGATAAGATTGCTGCCAAGCCCGGCAAAATCCGAGGTTACCAGAGAGGTTGCCTGGTGTTTCCCGGGCAATTATTCCATTGGCATGTCCGGGCTCGGATTTCAGCTGGTCTACTGCCTCCTGGATGAGCAGCCCGATTTCAGGATCAGGCGCGTTTTCCAGGACACGGAAGAGTCGATCGGCCGGGATTGCCGCCTCTTCGGTTTCACGATGTCGTGGGAGCTCGATTTTATAAACGTGCTGTCCATGCTGAAAAAGCACGGCATTCCATATCTGTCTCAGGCGCGGCAGGATTCCGATCCGATCGTCTTTGGCGGCGGACCGGTGCTCACTGCCAATCCCGAGCCCTATGCAAATATATTCGATGTCATTCTTCTTGGTGATGCCGAGGAAACGATTCCACGCTTTGCCGAGTGCATTAGAAGCCTCGATCGATCCGATGATCGAGCGGCGATATTGAAAAAGCTCGCCCAGACTCCAGGAATCTACGTGCCCTCTCTTTACTCGTTCGACTACGATTATGGTGCCACAGCCAGGCCGATAGATGATGCGGCACCACAGCAAGTCTCGAAGCTGTTGTTCCGTGCTTCTGACGACTATGTGGCTCATTCCAAAATACTCACGCCTGATACCACATGGGGTGACATTTTTCTGATCGAGGTAGCCCGATCGTGCCCTCAGGAATGTCGTTTTTGTCTGGCCAGTTATCTGACAAGACCCTTCAGGGCCGCTCTTGTGGACACGGTTTTATCCAGGATCGACCTGGCGCTGCCGTTCACCAGAAAAATTGGCTTGATGGGTCCGTCGATTACCGAGCATCCAAATTTCATCGATCTCATAGATGGGCTTCTCGAGCGCTCCAAGACGGGTGAGCCGTTAAATGTATCGGTTGCATCGGTGCGAGCTGACACCCTGGATGTCGAGCTGGTCCGGAAGTTGAGCACGCTCGGGCAGAAGTCACTGACCATCGCGCTCGAATCAGGCTCGGAGCGATTGCGCCGCATCATGAAAAAGAATCTTACTGAAGAGCAAGTGATCGCTGCTGCAGATGCCATCGCTGGCGGTGGCATGAAGGGAGTAAAGTTTTACTTGATTGCCGGTCTGCCTTTTGAAGAGTGGCACGATCTCGAAGAAACGGTTCGCCTGATCACGCTCATCAAGAAACGGCATAAGAAGCTGAAGATGGTTGCCGGCATAAGCTCGTTTGTACCGAAAGCCCAAACGCCTTTTCAGTGGAAGGGTCGCGACAGGAAATCGAAGGAGAAAATCGAATTCCTGAGAAAGAATCTCGCAAAAATCGGAGTTGAGGTGCGCCCTGAAAGTCATAACTGGAGTGATATTCAGGCTCTGCTTTCCCGGGGAGACCGGCGTTTGACCGATGTGCTCCTGGGCGTGGCCGAGCGCGGCGACACTCTTGGTGCTTGGAAAGCGGCATTGCGGGAAAGAGACGACCATGTGCCTTCGCTTGATTATTATGCTTATCGCGACATCGAGGAAAACGAACCGCTGCCGTGGTCGCATCTTTGTCAGGTGGAAAAATCAAGCTACATCAATAAGCAGATGCACCAGGCGACCATGGAAGCTGCCTTGTAAGAGCTCCTTGAATCAGCCAGCGGCGAATCTGGCGGTCTTAGATCTGAAAGCCCCGCAAGCCCGAATCGGTGCGCCTTTTCCAAGAAAATATATTAAGATCGGCGACCCCGCTCATGTATTTTTTCGCTCCTGGAGATAAACTTGAGAAAGCTGGTGGTATCCTTGATTATTGTGTTTATGACGCCGGAAATTTTGACGGAAGCGCCTCATGTAAGCGGGTGAAAGGTATGGATAATTCAGAGCGTGAATGGATTGCCGGACTGGTAAACCCCATCAAAGAAGACTTGGCTTCCGGGGCTGCAGAGCTGGCGCTTCGAGCCATAATCGTTTTTCAAACGGTGATGACCGAGAAGCAAAATGAGCCGCCTGAGCGTATGCTGGAATTGATGCTCGAGACCGCTAAGGCTCTTATAAATGCTCATCCAGCCATGGCTCCCGTTTTCCACCTTGCCAACAAGGCTGTGCTTGCCATTGATGAGGGCAAAACGACCAGCGAGATGATTGAAAAATGCCAGGCGACGCTTGATGACTACGAAAAAATGTTGTGCGAAAGCGCCTCCAAAATTGCTGACATCGCTTACGACCTGATCGAGCCGGGCGGATTGATCTTCGCTTATTCGTTCAGCTCGACCGTGATCTCGGCTTTATTGAATGCCAGAGCGCGAGGTCGTTACTTCCGCGTCGCCTGCACGGAAGCCCGACCGAGTCTTGAGGGTCGCAAGGCGGCAGCCCGGTTCGCCTCTGGAGGCATCGAGGTCGTGCATACATTCGACAACGCCATGGGATTGATTCTGCCAAACTGCACGGCGGCCTTTATGGGCTGCGACTGCATTGCCAGACCCGGCGTGGTGAATAAAGTCGGCTCCTGGGTTCTGGCGGTGGCTTGCCGAGAATTGAAAGTACCGCTTTATGCATTGTCAGGAACGGAAAAGTTTGTCGGCGACGAGCGCTTGTTCGAGTTCGAAAGTTATGAGCGTCCGGGAACGGAGGTTTGGGATGAGGCGCCCAAGGGGGTGCGTCTGTTGAACCAGCAGTTTGATCTGGTCAGTTTCGACTTGCTCAGTGGGCTGGTCACTGAAATTGGTGTGCTCAAGGAAGCGGATGTTGAGAAGCACTTGCGAAAATATCCGGTCCATGATGCACTGAAGTTAGAAAAGGTAGTGTTTTAGTTAGCCGTTCTTGAGTATTGCAAAGCCCCAGCCTGGCCTGTTCTTTTTGCCGATGGCATTGGTGCTTTCGCTCGCCCTGGCTCAGCCCGCTCAAGCAAAAATCGGTGAGCCCGTCGAGGCCTTTCAGAAACGATTTAAGAGCACCTTGAAACTTCGCTCCATCACTGGCAAGGAAGTCCAGAATCTGCAGTTCTCGCTGATCGTTGAGGAAGCTGAGCGCCGAGCCGCTCCGGGCTTTGCTGGCGGCGTTACCGTTACCGCTAAAGACGGGAAGATAACCGGTGAATCAATTGCATTCATTCTCGGGCAAGACTCGTTCGTCGGCGGACAACTTGCCGCTGCCTATGGTCTCAAGTTTGGAAACGATGCGATCGGCCGCACCGTCCCCGGTGACAAAATAAAGCAGGACCATGAGGTGGAGATCTTCAGCCGAACTTCCGCCACGGCTCTGGCTGGGCTTCCGCAAGAGATTCGCTATCCGGGTTTCGACAATCGCATCATCATGTCGCGAAGCAACGAAGGAAATTTACTTCTGGCAATTTTGAAAGAGGATGCTAGCACCAGTGGCGGTGGCAAGCCTGACGACGCAAAGGCGGCGACACAAATCAAGCACAACCCTGTTGCTTCGCCGCAAGCGCCCGAGCCGGCCGGAGCAAAATCGAAAGACTCGTCTGTTTCGAGGACGCCCGGCACCACCAATGGTGCGCGGACCTCCGGTACCGCCCAAAACGTCAACCCTGCTAAAAGCAAGGACAGCACGGCAAAGGCACCAAATACGGTACCAGCTACGGGCGGAGCGCAAACTGTTCCGCAACCCCCCCAGCAGCCGGCGGCCGCTGGCTACAGACCGCCGATGGGAGCATACCAGTATCCGCCAGGGGCTTTCCCACCAGGGGCGTATGCTCCCGGGGTTTATCCCCAGGGCACCGGATACGGTGCGCCCCCTTATCCCTATCCGGGTCAGCCTGGAATGTACGCAGCCCCGCCTGCATACTACCAACCGCCGCCAGGTGCCCCTTACGGCGGACCGCCTGCCTATCAGACCGCGGGCGGGGCCTATGCCGCTCCAGGAGGTTACCCGATGGTGTCTCCCTACGGCATGCCTCCCGGTCAGTATCAGCCCCCGGCTGGTTATCCTCCTCAATCTAATAGTTATCAGGGCGCTACACCTCCACCAGGCCCATTTCAAGCTCCAGCACCAGCAGGCAGTGCCAATCCACCCGGGCCATTTCAAACTCCGGTCAAGTTTCAAGGCGTAGCGCCGGGACCTTTTCAGTCACTTGATGCAGCGCGCGGCGAGCAGCAAGGAGCTCATCAGGGATCTCTACAAAGTGGTGCTCTAAAAGGCCCGTCTGAACCTCGGACCGAGTCTACAGTGCCTCTCCAGAACTCTGGATCTTATGAGTTGAAGGGACCTTTCGACACGATGGAGCCTCCAGTTTCTCCGCCCTTAAAAGCTCCATCGCAGAAGAACAACGATGAAAACTCTAAAGACTCACCTCAATCTCCATCTCCACCGCCGGCTCAATCAGGGCAACAAAGCCAGCCCGAGCCGGGCTCGGCGCAGTCACCCGAGGCCCCGGTCGAGCAATGAGACTGGAGTGACTTGCGGAAAATACGTAGTCGGGCGGCGCTTTTGAGTGGTCAGTCACGTTCCGGTCACGATGCCCGGAATAGTATTACTTAACCGCCACCCACTCGCGAACCACACAGAGAATGCGCATCGAGACTTCCTCGAGCGCTTCTGCTCAGCCTCGACCCGGCACCACTGACGCCCCGTTCCCGCACCACTTACGCCCCGTCCCCGCCCCGCCCCGCAGAGGTACGCATAATGTCCAGCCAAGCCCGACCGCTCGAATCAGATGGAAATTACAATCGACGGTCTGATGCCGGAAAGTCTTGCGACAATGCGCACAGGCGCATGCACGAACAAGGCTACAGCCGAGCCGATGCGCATCTCTTTCGACCTCAGGGCGATAAAAACAGCCATGGAATGTCGCTCGTAGACAAGCATGGCAAGCCGGTCGAGCGCATTCATCATGTTAAACAGGGCGAGACTGTGCACAGCATCGCCCGCAATGAGTTCAAACGGCATCACGAGCATGCCAATCGTGAACAGGTCGGGAAGTTCGAGCGCAAAATCATTCGCGCTAACGATCTGCACGCGCCCTATCACGTTAAGGCTGGACAGGACTTGTTGATTCCGAAATTGCATGAGGGCAACAAGCACAAACATCCCTTTGGGCGTCATGACTCCACGGGTGATGGCAACGGCAGGCACGAGAAAAACGGGCCGGGCTGCCGCGATCATCACCGTGACGGTAGCGAGAGCGATCGCGAGCGACATGATCGCGAGCACAATAGACAAAAACGACATCCCGGCAGACCGGATGAATCGGCTCCCGGCGATCAAAGCCACCCGCGCCGGCGGCACGAGGGTCCGGGCGTTCCTGGAAGACCTGATTCAGGAGATAAGCGAAAAGGCTCGGGTCAAACCGATGTCCTGCCCCGCAAAGATGGCGAGCTGCCGCCGGACCAGCGCAAGGGCACTGCCGATCCAGGGCTGAAAGTGGTTCCGGGGCAGGAGCCAATCCAAGGCAAGGACGGCAAGCAAGGCGACCAGGGCAGTCCCAAACCCGAGCTGCAACGTCAAAGAGAAGGCGACGGCAGTATTGAGCGCAATAGCATCCTCTCAGGCAAAACCGTGTTCATCGACGTCGGGCATGGCGGAACGGATTCCGGAGCGGTGAGCTCGGATGGCACGAAGGAGAAGGACATCACCGGTTTGTACGCCGCCCAGTTAAAACAGAAGCTGGAGGCTGCCGGAGTCAAGGTAGTGCTCAGCCGTCCAGTGGAAGACGATCCCAACTTGAAGGGCGGTGCATCTGAGTTGCAACGCCGGGCGCATCTGGCCGATGAGTCTCATGCCGATGTCGTGATCAGAATCCATGCCAATGCAGGCGCGAGCAAGAGCGATACGAGCAGCAACGGTCTGGAAGCATGGTGGGATCAGCCCAAAGATCAAGCTCTGACCCGAACATTGCACGATGCAATCATGGCTGGAAACAAGGGCAAAGGGCTCAAGGACAACGGCATCAAACAGAAGACCGAGCACTACAAGTTCCAGCCCAAGAGCCCGTCAGCTCTAATCGAGCTCGGCTATATAACCAATCCTCAAGAAAGAGCCCGGTTAAAAGACCCTGCCTACCGCAGCTCGATGACTGATTCAATCGTCCAGGGCCTGACGAATTATTTTCAGCAGCACAAGCAATAGCGGCCGGGGCGACAAAAGGTTGTCGACGGCCGCCTGCTGGCGATTAAGAGAGTTTGTCGCCAAGATGTTTCTTCATTTCATTGGCGCCGACAAAGCGATCAGTTTGCCATCCTGGCTCACGAAGAGCTGTTTGATATAGTCGTGTCGCTCCAGCGCCTCGTCCTTTACAATACTGCGGCTGCCCAGGGTTACTTGAAATTGAAAGTTGACTTCGTGCAGATCGTATACGTTCACGCTCATCAGTGCCGCATCCTTGCTGCCTGTTTGTTGAGCGCTGTAGTACATTTTCTTATTGTTGTAGTCGACGGCAAAGACGCTGCTTGAGCTGAATCCGTAGAGATTATCGACTATTTCACCGGAGCGCATATCGATTAAGTCGCCACCGAATATGGCGGCAGGCACTCCGGGCAGGATGATCGGGCCGGCGCCATCACTGGTGGTGCCAAAAGAGGAAGTACCGCCGGGACCGTTCTCACTGCCACCGCCAGTGGTGCCAGCCGGATTGCCCTGCTTCTGACTGGCGGAAGCGATCAGATCGCGAAAGTAATGAACGGCAAGTGAGCGTCCTTTCGATGAATCGATGACGCTCAACTTCTCCTTGTCGACAAGAGCAAGACTGCCTGCCGGGGCGCAATGGAAGAGCCTCGTGTCCATCGAGGCCGGAATGTCGAACTTGGCAATCCCCGGCTTCTGCGAATCGAAGTTTACACCGATTAGTTTCAGGGTCGTAGAAGACTGACTGCCGCCGCTTGGGTCGGTGAGGACGAAGAATTGCTTTCCATATCGATCGGCGCTCGCCCTGACGATATTTCTCAATTGCGGCACAGCCGCCACTTTCGGCTGGCTCAGATCAGCGATGAAAAAACAGCTCGGACCGTTTTTTCCTTTTGAGTAGACGACCGCCGATTTGCCATAATTGATGATAAACGTTTGACAGTCATTGCTATCGAATTCAAGCCGTTTATCTCCCTGATCGTTATCGCCACTGGCAGCCTGGGCGAACGCCTGATCGATCTCTTGTTTTGAAATGGCGGCAATCTCTGCGTCGTTCTTCAAGATTGCCACGCCATTGTTCGATGGCTTCACAGCATAGTAAGAGGGTGTGTTTGCATCCGGTGCAGGCAGCTCCCCTTTCGCTTGCGTTTTGATCTCCTCGAAATCAAATTGATTGTTGAGGCGAAAGTAAGCGCAATGTCCATGCTCATCATGAGCGCGAAAAACATTGCTGTTACCCAACTGCTCCAGGGTGGCAGTGACGTTGAGAGTGGAAATTTTGTTCTCGATTTTCTCCAGCGCCGGCGTGCTCAGGACGTGCGTTCTGTACTTCGCAACATCGGTGCGCGTAATGCCGTTGGCCGGGATTAGATCTCCTAGAGGAGTGAACTCACCGATGAGCACGAGAGCCAGAAATAGCAAAGCGGCGATGGCGATGCTAAGCCGCGTCCTCGTAATCGGACCGTTCAAGCCCTTGTACTCGGAGCTCGGATCATTCTCGCTCATCCAATGTCGCCCTCGGGTTGCCTTTGAGAATAGCCGATAGAGGAGCTCTATGGATACAAACCGCGCAGCCAGCGCGCTTCGACGACTCGGTCTATGGCGAGGCGCATTGCCGCCAGGCGCAGCGAGCAATTGTATTGCTCGGCTGTTTTGAATACTCTATGGCCGACTCTGTCAACCAGCTCCTCGAGCCGAGCGTACACCTCGTCCTCGGTCCACAACAGGCGCATCATACCCTGCACCCACTCGAAGTAGCCTACGGTGACGCCGGAGCCGTTCGCCATGATGTCGGGAATGACGATGACGCCCATCTCCTCGAGAGCCTCATCAGCGCTCGGGATTACCGGACCGTTGGCGCCCTCGACCAGAATCTTGCACTTGATGTCTTTGACGTTATCGAGCGTGATCTGATTGCGAATAGCGCATGGCGCGAGGATTTCGCATTCGATATGGAAAAGGTCGTCATTGGTGATTTCCGAGCCGCCTTTGAAGCCTTTCAAAGTGCCCTTTCTTTCTTTGTGGTCGCTGACCTCATGCAGATCCAGTCCGTCGGCATTATAAACGCCGCACTCGCTGTCGGAAACAGCGATGATCTGGAAGCCCATCGACTTCAGGCTCTTCGCTACCGATGCACCGACTTGCCCGAATCCTTGAATCACCACCCGTGGTGTCTTGGTGTCGAGGTTGTGGTGGCGAACCACGCTGCGAGTCATCAAAGCTACACCATATCCGGTGGCATGGTGAGAGCTCAATGATCCGCCTATGGACTTGGGTTTACCTGTGACGATTGAAGGCACCGTATTGCCCACGTTGACTGAAAATGTATCGAGCATCCATGCCATGGTTTGCTCGTTGGTGTGCAAATCCGGACTCTGAATGTCCTGGTTGGGTCCGATGAATTCGATGATTTCCGAGCTGTAGCGCCGCGTCGCGCGCTCCAACTCACCAGTTGAAAGCTGGCGCTGGTCCAGTCGAATGCCACCATGAGCGCCACCAAAAGGCAAATTCATCAAGGCGCACTTCCAGGTCATGCGCATGGCCATCGCCGCCACTTCGCCCATGGTCAGGGTCGGGGTGAAGCGCACGCCGCCCATACCAGGACCCATGGCCAGATCGTGATGCACTCGATAACCGACGAACGATTTGACTGTATCATCGTCCATGCGCACGGGCACCATAACCGTCATCACCCGCTTCGGATTTCGCAATGGCAGCAGAATGCTCTCGTCCAACTTCATCCAGCGCGTCGCTTTGTCGAAAAAGGCGCGCGCAAATATGAAGTCTTCGGTTTCCCACTCGTTTCGCTCCTGATCGTGCTCTTCTGCAGGGCTCATTTTTTTAAGGGCAGTCTCCATTGCTCCTCCTGATCGAGATGGCTCATGGCCGTTTCCGACAGAGTCTATTAGCTGAAAATTGTACCGTTAAGCCATTTTTGGAAGGCTTAAGATTTTATGGAGTTTTAGATCCATCAGGACTTGCGCGCCAGTGAGAACTTCTTGGACTTGATGGTGCCAAGCCCGTAGGTGAACCAGATGGTCGTGCCCAGGAGAATCACCGAGAGCGTCGCCCACATCAGGCTCCAGAACATAGCCGGCAGAAAATACAACTGCTGCATCACGGTCG
>JAJPJO010000074.1 GCA_021324135.1 Pseudomonadota bacterium | reverse complement strand
GGCGCATGTCTGGCTCTGGGCGAATATAGATCGGCGTGCCCAGCATCTGGCCCGGCGGAGGGAGAAAGTTCATGCCTTAATCACCCTCGAGTTCTTGGGAAACGGCGAAATCCAAAACCTTGGCGGCCATGAAAGTTTGATCGTCAGGAACGATTATATTGGCGGGCTTGAGATCGCGATGAATGATATTTTTTCTGTGTGCATGCGCCATGCCGTCGGCCACGCACAGGGCAAGATGGAGCGTTTCATCCAAAGCTAACCGGGTGCGCTCGTTAAGTACCGAAGCCAAATCTCTGCCGATCACGTACTCCATGACTATATATGCCGCGCCATCACTGGTGGTGCCAAAATCATAGATCTCGACCAGATTCGGATGCTTGAGAGCGCTCATCAAGCGCGCCTCTCGTTGGAAGCGGGGCACGTTAAGCTCTGCCGATTTTTTCGACAGGGCCTTTATTGCCACCTGGCGATTGAGTGACAGATCAGTGGCAAGATAAACACTTCCCATCCCGCCTCGTCCCAGCAACTTGAGCAGCTGGTATCGCGACGAAAGCTCCTTCAAATCGCTATCGTTCACCACCGTATTTTTCCGTCCCCCTGGTCCCATTTTACAATAGTTGCAGCGGTCATCTCGACCAGGCGGTTACCAGCCCGATTTGACCACCGATGTTTACTTGTTGATCGGGTTGATCGACGACAGGTGTATTAGGGCGAGGATATGGGGTAAATTGAAGCTATAGAGCCCCGGTCGGCAGCGTCGATGGATAGCAGCAAAATCTCAACTGGTGAGCAATCGGACAGGCCGCAGGCGGCAACCGGCAGCCAATCGGCGACGAGCAGACGGGTGCCGCAGTTGGATTTCCTGCGCGGCATTGCCATCTTGCTCGTGATCAGCTGTCACCCTCTGGTTGGTACACCGCAAGCCAGTCCCTGGGAAGCCATCGTTTTCTACCCCTTCGCTTACACTGGCTGGTCCGGCGTGGATCTATTCTTTGTTCTCAGCGGTTTCTTGATTTCGGGGCTGATCTTCAGCGAGTTCAAGAAAACGGGAGGCTTTCAGCCGCTTCGCTTCTTGATCAGGCGAGCCTTCAAAATTTGGCCTGGATACTACGTTTTTCTAGCGCTTACTTTGCCGCTTCTCGCTAGCGTTCACGTCTCCATGAAGTACCCCAATTTGTTGGGCGAGCTGCTTTTCTTGCAAAACTACATTCAGCCGACATTTTGGCCGCATACCTGGTCGCTGGCCGTTGAAGAGCAGTTCTACTTCTGCCTGGCTTTGATTCTGTATCTGGCGGTGGGACGCTTCAAATCAATCAAATACATTCCTTACGCTTGCCTGACAATCATGGTTGTTGCCT
The DNA here is from genome assembly GCA_021324135.1 of Pseudomonadota bacterium. Lineage (GTDB taxonomy): Bacteria > Cyanobacteriota > Vampirovibrionia > Obscuribacterales > Obscuribacteraceae > JAJPJO01. Next base: position 32,592 of record JAJPJO010000074.1, on the reverse strand, counting down.
TGATCGGGCGTTTCCTCAGAGCCCAAACAGGAGAATTCGAGACGCTGCAAAGTCACTTGCGTGCCGATGCTTTAGCCTTCGGCGTTCTCCTCGGGTATCTTCACAGTTTCTTTCCTGAGCGGCTGGGAGCGCTGGTCAGACCCAAGAAGACTCTATTGTTCGCTCTTCTTTTAATCGCCACCGGTCTGGCATTCCATCCCAAAATATACTGGTTCGGATACGTCTTCGGGCTGACCCTGGCGTATCTTGGATACGGGCTCGTTCTGGTTCATCTGGTTTATTCATCATGGAAGGAAAATGCCGTGCTCAGAACGGTGTCCGTGATCGGCGTATACTCATACTCGATGTACATCTGGCTGCCGGCAGTTTCTTACATCGTCGAGATCTACCGTATTCTCCTCGAGCACTGGTCAATTCAACTCTCGATGTTTCCACAGGTCTGTTTATGCGTTTTTCTCACCATCTTCGCCGGCATCGGAATGGCTAAGTTGATTGAGTTTCCGATGTTGCGCTTGCGCGATCGATACTTTCCGGCCGTACGCACTGTGGATTAGAAAAACGTTGCATGGGCTCGCCCCTTGTCGAGACCCTCATTGCGCTTCGCCGGGCAATTTCTTGACCAGGCTCAACTCGTAAGGCACGTATCCCGCCTGGGCATAGAAATCTCTGGCTGAATTATTTCCGGCCAGCACATTCACGAAGACATCGGTGGCACCATTGGCGATGGCATATTGCTCGGCAATTTTCATCAGTTCTTTGCCGATGCCTCGCCCGCGATATTCCTCTCGAACGACGAGATCGCATATATAGGCGACTTGCACATGAGTGTTCAGATCGCTGTCCAGGCTCTCATAAGGGAAAACGCAAACGAATCCTACCGCCGTTTCTCTCAGCGAAGCCACGAACATTTTGCCGCGCTCGGAGCGGCAGTGCTCCATGAGCGAATCTATATAGCGGCTGGCCATCTCGACTCCGGGCAGGCGCCGATGCTCGAATTGCCGCTCGTGTTCTTGCAATTCGATGAAGCATTCAATCATGGATTGGCGATCTTCGGCATGCAGCTCTCTTACGGCAAAATCATCGAGGATGTCTTGGGTTGTGTCTTGCCTGGCATCTTGCATAGAGAAACTCCAACAGCGAATCTGGCATGATCGGGGAATCTAGTAATAACCAGGACCGGGAGGTCCGACAGGTCCAACGGGGGCTTGCGCCTTCGGGTCAGCCAATTGTGGAAACGAATCGGGATGAGCGATAAGACCTTTTATGGCAGTCAGATTAGCTGAGGCGGCTGCGATCGAAGCATCGCGGGCACGAGCCCCTTCCAGATCGGCGCAAGCACCGCTAAGATCGCCAAGGCGAAAACGAGCCAGCGCCCGGTTATACAGCGGCTGAGCCAGATCCGGCATATGCTGGTGAACAGCGCTGAACTCGGATACGGACTCGATCAGGAGTGCCGCCGACTGCCTTTTGTCAGCTTGCCCGCTCGCATTTTGCTTGTTCGAGCCGTTCTCATAAATCTTGTTAATTTGGCTGCCCGCCGATCTCAGGTAAATCAATCCCAGGTTATAGCGGGCTTGCATTAAATCGCTTCGCACGGAAAGCGCCGATTTGAAATCGCTCATCGCTGAGTCAAGCTGACCCTGCAAAAGATAGGCGTAGCCACGGTTGTAGAAGAACTGATAAACATTGGGATTTCTCGATATGGCGGCGCTCAAATGCTCAACTGCTTTTTTTGTCTCACCACCGTTGATGGCATCACAACCGACATTGTAATCAGCCGCACCCGGCAAATCCAGGGTGACGCTTCTTCCTGCCGGCCCGGCCGGACCGGATTCGGAAACCAGTGGTGCGGCAGTCGCTATGAATTTATTACTGCTGATCGACTGCGGCAGGTTTGGCGTCGCACTTCCGGCGGTATCACTGGCGGTGCGGTCCTTTTTCCAGGTGGCGGTGTTGACGCTCTCGGCCTGGCGGTTGAGTGCGTCCTTGTTGTTCGAGGTTAAAACGGCGCCGACATTGCAAAACAAAACCACCACTCCCGCAATCGTCATTGCGACTACGGCAACCAGCACCGGGTTGACCTTTTTGCCCGGTCGCGCCGAGGCGATGATGCCCTCGAGAAGATTGTATTCATGCTCGGCGTACTGCTCCGCATGCTCGGTGACAGCCAGTTCCAGCTCATCAAGTATATTTTCATCGACACTCAAGCCTTTGGCGCTCATTTTCTTCAAAGCGTCATTACGAGCGGCACTCGCCTTCTGCATCGCAGCCACATATACGCGTTCGTAAAATTTGTCCGGATTGGTCTCACCCTTATTGATCAAGGCCGATGCGGTCACATGAGCCTCCGTCCGGGCAGTTTGCTCGATTGCCTCGATGGCGGTCTTCTTCTCCTTATCAAGCTCACTTCTTTGCTGCCTGGTCAGTTTGGATGCTTTTGCGATGCGGCTCTGACGCCGCTCTTTTAATGCTTCCCTTTCCTTTGCCAGGCTGCTCGACGAGGGCTTTTGCGCGGAGTCCGGCAGACTCGCCCCCGGACCAAGCGGCAAATCGAAATCGAAATTGCCCGATCCGGCCGCTTCCCTCACGGCTTCAGTCCGTGCATCCGAGGCAGCCGGACTTTCGTTCCCATTCTCAGCAAGCGAAGCGATGAAACCGTCAGGCTCGACCGTTCCTGCCGCGAGTTTGCTGTTTATCAACTCCAGAAAATCGCGCAGCTTCCTTGGATCAGTCAAACACTCAAAAGCTCGCTCTGCTTCATCCAGCTTGCTTTTCGCCAGCATCTTTCGCTCGGTGTCAGAGGAAAGCATGTCGTCCTTCCATTGCTCGATAATGCGCTCGCGAGCTCGGCGCATTTCGCGCCGCGAGGCTGTTTCGCCAACCTGCAAGATCGAGCGCAGCCGCTCACGCAGCTTTTGCTCGTCGATCACTTTTGCGGCTTGATCCGGCACATTTCACCGCTTTCACAACACGCCTTCTCACTCTATACCCAGAGCTTGATCGACTTTTTAAACCGGCAAATCCAGCCGCTTGTATTGCGAGATATGTTTCAAGCTGGGCCCATGTCCGATAAATGAACCCGGGCCTTATCAATAATGTGGAATAGAGAGCATAGGTTTAGTCGACAAGCTGAGAATGCAAAGCAATCAAAATTCCAAGCCGGAGCAGCCGTCCGATAGCCAGGAGAAGCGGCAGAGCCCGAGCGCGCCCGGGATTATGGGCGCCTGGCGGCATATATTCAAATCGCGCGGGGCCATCGTCGTGCTGGGATTTTCGATTGGTGCTCTTTTCTTGTTTCTCACCATGCAGAAGATTCAATGGGCGGAAGTGGCCAAAGCGTTCGAGACCGGAAAATGGCTGCCTTGGCTGCCACTAGCCATCGCCGTTTACATCCTCGGCATGCTTCTGCGGGGATATCGCTTAAAGTTGCTGGTCGAGGGCGAAGCGGCCATATCCGTTGCCACCGCCAGCAATATCGTGGCGGTCGGACAGGCGACCAACAACATATTGCCGGCCAGGCTCGGTGAGTTCGCAAGAGCGGCTATGCTGGCGGAGCGAACCGGGCTTCCGTACATTCTGTCTTTGACGGTCACATTCCTCGAGCGGCTGCTCGACGGGCTGGTGATTCTCTTTCTGTTCGTCGTCAGCTCGTTCATGGTGCCGGTGGACAGCCAGATGCGTTATGGTGCCTGTCTTGCCGCCATCGCATTTCTGGTAGCCATGCTGTCGGTGGCCTTTATCACTCTTACGCCGCAAACAAGCATAGCGATCGCCTCCAACCTGACATCGGGACTGAGCCGAAAGTGGCACAGCAAGGCAGTAGGACTGATTACCCAGGTCAACCGCGGCTTTGGCTGCTTGCGAGATGCGAAAAACGCTTTGCTGATCCTGTCGAGCAGTTTCCTCGTTTGGCTGGTCGAAGGCGCCTTTTTCATGCTTGTCATGCCGTGTTTCGCCTTGCCTCCGGGCTTCATTCGCGGCGTCATTACTATGTCTGTGACCAACCTCGGCATTCTTATCCCATCGACGCCGGGTCATGTCGGACCGTATCACTTCATCTGCAAAGAGACGCTCATCTCGGTTTGCTCGGTATCAGGGATGACACCAGGCACCATGGATGCGATTCAGGTGGACCCCAGCATTGCCTTCAGCTATGCGGTGGTCGTGCACTTAATTTTCTACGCCACCACTTCCATCTGGGGATTGCTGGCCCTGGCGAAATACAGTTTGGAATTGGGAGAAACGGCAGCGCTTGCCTGGGAAGCACGACCGATCAGGCGGCTGCCCGACTCGCATCCGCTCAGTCAGGCTGCATCCCTCGACAGCGCCCAAGGTGAGCCTCTCAGTATCATCACCTCCTATCCCGAGCTGTCATCAAAAGTCGTGGAGTCGGTGAATAAATTCTGGTCCGGACTCTGCGAGTGCTTCATACCGGAAGAGCATCGCTTGAAAAACGCAGACGAGTTCCAGCATGTCTTGCACGAAGTCGGCATCTTCACGGTGACTGAGCTCGAGCGGCTTCCGCTGCGATTGCGGTTTCTCTTCGAGATCGCTTTATTCGGGTTCAAAGCCTCGGTTCTCCTGTGCAGCGGCCGCTTCCTCTGCCATATCCCGATTCACGAGCGCCGAGGCATCGTTCAAGCCTGGGCCTTCGGCGGATTTGCCTTGAGCCGCAAATTCATGAAACCGATCCGCAGTCTGGCCCTATTTGCCTACTATGAAAGTCCGGCTGTTCAAGCGCTTCTAGACGAGCAAACCGCCGGTATCATCGCTTGTGATGCGATCAATACGGTCAAGCTGGACAAAGCCGATGCCGCTGAAAATCGCGCGGTCGATGCAGTCGACGGGCTGAGCGAAAACTTGCAGTTGAGCGAGGTCGATCAAACATGAGCGAAGCGCAGTCGATCAGAGTCGAGGTGCTTGTGATTGGCTCCGGAGCCGGCGGTGCCACCACCGCTATAGAGCTGGCGCAAGCCGGTTTTGAGGTTGTCGTCCTGGAGGAAGGCTCAAGACATGGACTCGACAGTTACGGAAAAAGCTTGCCGCAGGCTATGCAGCTCCTCTATCGCAACCGGGGCATGACGCCGATTCTTGGATCGGTGCCGATTGGTTTCGTCGAGGGGCGGTGCCTGGGAGGCAGCACTGAGATAAACAGCGGTTTCTGGCATCGACTGCCGCCTGAGTTTGTCCTGCGCTGGACAAAACAATTTCAGATAAATGACTTCACAGTCGAGTCAATGGACGAGCACTTCGCCTGGGCGGAGGAGAAGCTGAAAGTCACCGAGCCACCGGAGATCTTGCCGAAGAGCACAGCCATATTCAAACGCGGCGTGGAGGCTATGGGCTGGTCGGCGCGCGCCGTTCCGCGAGCAGCCAGCGGTTGCGTCAATACCAACGCCTGCGCGGCCGGCTGCCCCAAAGGAGCGAAGCAAGGGGTTTCGCAAAATCTTATTCCGCTTGCCGAGGCTGCCGGCGCCAGATTTGTCACTGACTGCACCGTAAAACTGTTGCTGCGCTCGCAAGATCGAGTCACCGGCGTTCTTGCTGAAATACGAAGAGAAGACAAATCAGCCGATCTGGTTCGCATCGAGGCGGACTACGTCTTCATCTGCGCCGGCGCCACTCAGACGCCGAGCTTGTTGCGACGCAGCGGCATCAAGTTTCACGTCGGCGATACTTTTCAGATTCATCCGATGCTGAAAGTATGCGCTTTGTTTGATGAGGAGGTGAACGCGCAAAAGAGCGTCATGCCTCTGATTCAAGTGAAGGAATTCTGGCCTGATATCTCATTTGGTGGCTCGTTTTTCACCGTCGGGCAGTTAGCCATGAACTTGAGCGACAACTGGCCGGAGAATCAAAAGTTGATGGAGAGCTATCGCAACATGGCCACTTATTATGTGGCTGTGCGCGGCACCGGCCGTGGTACCGTCCGCCCGGCTCGCTTCGGCACCGAATATACGATCGCCAAGTACGAACTGTCGCAGGTGGATGTCCGCCATTTGAGCCAGGGACTGGCACGTCTCGCCACGCTTCTGCTCTCGGCGGGAGCCAAAGCCGTTTACCCCTGCGTGCAGTCTCTGCCTGCGATCGATTCCGAGCTGGATGCGGTTCGCTGGCTCGACGAGAATCTGCCCAAGTCAGCTTTGAGCTTGACGACTGTGCATGCCTTCTCCACCTGTCCAATGGGAGAGCGCATGGATCGCTGTGCTGCCGACTCCTTCGGAAAGGTGTTCGGACATCAAAATCTATTCATAAACGATGCCAGTATGCTGCCAGATTCCCCGGGTATTAATCCACAAGGTACAATAATGGCTTTGGCGCGTCGCAACGTTCAACACTTCATATCTCAGAAACGATGACCTCAAGTATTGCTATCGTCACTGGTGCACCTGGCTGGCTGGGCTCGCGCCTCGTCGACTGCCTGCTCAACGGCCTCATGGAAGTGCCCGGACTGGAGGTCGTTGCACCACGGACGGTGCGAGTAGCCAAATTGCCGGGGGCCGATGATTCGGCATTGCGCGATTTGCGCGCCTCGGGAAAAGATCTGGAGATCATCGAATGTGATATCACCAACAGTACCATGGTGAGCGAGCTTTTCGCCGCTGCCGAGGGCGCAACCGTTTTTCATTGCGCCGGGATCATTCATCCAAACAGAGGCAGAAAGCAGTTTTATGACGTCAATGTTCAAGGCACGAAAAATCTTCTCGAGGCAGCGGTTCGATCGAGATGCAAACGCTTCATTCATGTATCCTCGAACTCCCCGATTGGAACCAACCCGAGCCCGGATCAGCTCTTCGATGAAAGCACTCCCTATAACCCGTACATGCATTATGGCAAGAGTAAAAAGGCGGGCGAGGATCTGGTCAACAACTCCTTCAAGGAAGGAAAAATCGAGACTGTAATCATCCGTCCTCCGTGGTTCTACGGGCCAGGCCAGCCGGCGCGCCAGAGCTTGTTTTTCACCATGATCAAAACGGGCAAAGTGCCCATAGTGGGAAGCGGCGAGAATTTGCGCTCCATGGCCTACATCGACAACATATGCCAGGGGCTGATGCTCTGCGAACGCGTCGAAAAAGCAGCCGGTCAAACATACTGGATTGCCGACAAGCGACCGTATACGATGAACGAGATAGTCGACACGATTGAAAATTTGCTGGAAGAGGAGTTCAAGTACGACGTCGCCCACAAGCGCATGCGCCTGCCCGGTCTGGCCAGTGAAGTAGCACTGCTTGTCGATGCCGCTCTGCAAGGCGCCGGACTTTATCATCAAAAATTCCATGTTCTTTCCGAAATGAACAAAAATATCGCCTGCAAGATCACCAAAGCTGAGACTGAGCTTGGCTATGACCCGAAGATCGCTCTCAGGGAAGGAATGTGGCGCAGCATTCGCTGGATGCAACAGAACGGGCAAACGATTTAGATCAATCGCTCGCACTAAAAAAATACGCTCTCGATCAATCCTTCTCGATCAGTCCCGTCAAGTCCGCACCGATCCCCTGCCAGTTTATATCAATATCCCTGCGTTCCCGTCCTAATTCGACGAGACCTTTATCGGTTATGCCGGGACAGCCATTCAAGAAAACATGTTTCAAACTGTGCATGCCGATGAGAACCGGGATTGACTTGTCGGTGATTGCCGTGCAAGAAAGATCGAGTTCTCTTACATTCAGTTGCGCCAGTGTCTTCACATTATCATCGTTGACATTCATCGAGCTGACCGTCAGATATTTCAAATTGGGCAATTTCTTTAGACAGGACAGGCTCGAGACCGGAAATGACGAGTCACCTATATCAAGATCCACCAGCCCGACGAAATTCTCGGAGAGATATCTCAAGCCCTTGATTGTTAAGCCACCACTTCTGGTGCCAATTTTCAGTTTACCGAGAGTCTTTCTCAAGGGCAGCAGTGCCTTGAGACCATCATCAGTGATCGCCGTGCGATCCAGGCGGATCAGCCGGAGCGTCTTGATTTTAGCCAGATAGACAAGAGCACCGTCGGTAATCTTCGTGTTTTCCAGCGAAATTCCGACTAGAGGCAATCCGACCAGGTTTTTGATCCCTTCGTCGGTTACATACGGATTTTCATCCAGCCTGAGGTTGTAGATTGGTTTTGATACCAAAGTCTTCAGATCTTGATCGCTACAGGTGCTGCTGGCACACCAAACTCCCCTGTCATACTCATCATCGCTGAATGTGAACGGCTCGGAGATCTGAGGCAAATCGGCTCGTTCGATCTTATTCGAATCGGGATACTTGTCGAATTTGTTTATCTCCTTTTCGGCAAGAGCGGAGGCGCGGCGCTGAATTTTGTCCGCATCGCTTGAAGTTAGTCCGAAAGTTGTTTTGGCATTGCCGATCAGCATCTGAAGGTTCAGCAAGCAGAGAGTGCCCAACCCGCAAAGCAGAACTCCAACAGCGACGGCAAGCGCCCTGCGATGCCTGGCAATCAATTGTCGTGGTGCGGCTGAAAAACCGGTCTGGCTCTGTTCCTTTTTTGAAAGCTGGTTGAGGATCTCCTCCGCCAGCTGGTCGAGAGCCTGGCGCACGGCAGCCATGCTTTGAAAACGCTCGTCTTTGCTCTTCCTGAGCATCTGCTGCACGGTCCGATCTACCTTTGTCGCCACCTCAAAGCCATGTTCGGCATCCAGATGCGGCACCAAACTCGGTGGCACATCATGCCTCTGTTTTCGCAGCAACTCCATAGTGTTGTCATCTTCAAATGGCGCATGTCCAGCTAGCATCGAGAAGAGCAGCATGCCAAGTCCGTATATGTCGGTTCGCTCATCCACCGCCGCTCCGTCGATTTGCTCCGGGCTCATGTAGAGCGGACTGCCAACCGGACCGCTCGACTTTCCTGCTGCCAATTGCGTGGTAGAGCGCATCTCATCAGAGAGTAGCTTAGCCACGCCAAAGTCGAGCAGCTTGACACTCAGCTCGGAATCGACCATGACATTTGACGGTTTGAGATCTCTATGAATAATGGAATTTGCATGCGCGTGCTCGAGTGCGACGGTTACCTGGCGCGCGATGCTGAGCGCTTGAGAGAGAGGCAGGGCCCCGCTCGCTTCAATCATGCTCTCGACGGTATCGCCCTCAACATACTCCATCACCAGATAAGCTCGCTCGCTAACCAATCCGAAATTGAGCACCGTGACGATGTGTTCGTTGTGCAGCTTCGATAGAGCAATAGCTTCCTTTTGGAAGCGCACCAGCGCTGCCTCATCGGTGCTGGCAGGCAAAACTTTTATGGCGACTTTCTTGTCCAGAATACGGTCGACGGCGCAAAATATTTGACCCATACCGCCTCTGGCGAGTACTTTAACGTCGAGGTACCGCTCTTCCAATTCGAGCGGGAATGCCACTGCCTTTTCATTATGTTCTGAGTCAAGCACGCACTCAATGTACTCGAGAAATTGCCGGCCCATCGCCTGGAAAGAAACTGCTAGTAGTGTACCCAAAACTTGGTATATAACCTTTGCAGCAGTTTCCTCGCTTCTCTCAAATTTGAAGGTGAAACCATGGGCAATATCAGGAAAAGTCGAAGTCGCAGCGGTGCCGTTTTAGCCGAAGGAGTGGTATCACTCTGGCTGATTATTGTGATCACGGTCGCGGCTGTGAGTTTGCTTACCAACGCAGGCATGTCGATTTTTTACAAGCAGAAAATCAGTTTCATCGCCATGCAAACAGCGATATACACCGCCGGCTTGCCGATGAACGTCGACAGGCGAACCAGCGGCGAAGCCATGGCCAAAAAGCTGATCACCAGCATGGGAATGTCGGAGCGAAACGCTGAGATTCAGATTAAGGACACGACCGTCGAGGGAGCGCCAGCCGTATCGGTGCGCATCACGATCGCCAATTTGCCGCTTCTGCAAGGTCAAGGCGGCATGCTGCCTTTGAGCGTTACGCTTGGTGATGAGGCGACTGCCATCAACAATCGCAGCCCCGAGGCATACATCTGGCTCAACAATCATCCAAAAATGTCGGGCTACCTGATTCCGGTCGTCAGGCTGCCTCCAGGCGGAGTGCAAGCAGCCGGGCTGCCTGTAGTCACGCCTTAGCAATATCGAAACAAGCGCCACAAAGACTGTGGGATTACACATATACATGTGCTGATTTTGTCGCTAAGATAGTTTTCGCAAGGGAACCCAAACCCCGCATCAACAGGAAATTGCCAGGCTTTTCGAGGCCTTTCTCCCAGCAACCTTCCTCCTCGAAAAATCTGAGCGTCCATGGACCGCCGCAGGCCATGGGCGCGTTTCCTTTTCAAGAAACATCACTATGCCGTTAGCGCGACACGAGCTGATTTTAGTGCAAGAGCTCACGAATTTTGACGAGGCCAAAAATCGCCCTTTTCGGCCTCGTTGCGAAGGCCGTTGACACTTATACAGTGCAGTTTTTGGCTCCTCGGACTCGTTGCCGAGGCCGATTTTCACCATTTTTGGCCTCGTCAAAAAAATTCTTTCGCTGGAAGACTCATTTGACAAGCGACCCGATTAGACATAATCGACAACCGCGTGAGTGAGCCAGCTAGTTTGCTGCGCCAGCGGTTGTGGAAGGAGAACAGAGGAGAAACGAACGACGAGGACCTCATGTTAAACGCATACGAAGAACGGGTCGAGGAGAGCCTCTTAAATGGCAAGAGGCAACTGAGCGAGGGGAAGTTTGATGAGGCAGTTGAGTCATTTACCTATGTGATTAACAACGAGCTAAATCAGCCACTGTTGCGACCCCATGCGTATGCCGGGCGAGCGCGCGCGTTTTTGGAGTCGGATCAGTACAAATTAGCGAAATACGATATCGACAGCCTCAATGGCATTGCCACTCAGAAAAAGGTTGATCCTGAAATCCATGCGCAGTTGTCGCAGCTGAAAAATGATTTGGAGCGGAAGCTGGACAATATGGACCTTGCGATGCTCATCAAGCAGCTCGGGCATGAGCTTGAACCATTACGAATAAAAAATTCCATAAAAATGCTGCAAGCCGAAACCTTCCAATTGTTTTCTGAGGTAAACGAGCTGGAGCTGGCAGGCATCGTGAAAAGCCAGTCCAAGAGCGACTTAGTCTATGCATGCAGACTGACATCAGAAGGACACTTCACTTGTTGCACGCAGAACTTGAGACCTTGCGGTGGATTGAAAGGCTCGGTTTGCAAGCACATTCTTGTTCTTCTAATAGGCTTGGCGCAAGCCGATTTGATTCCTCTACGAAGAGCGTACACATGGGTGCGCGCCAGTCAAGGTTACCGACATAGCTTCGACAAGGAAACGGTGAGCGGGCTCTTCATACGCTACAAGGGCGCCGAGGCCGGCGAAATTGACTGGCGACCGACAGAGACAATTCCAGAAGACTATTACATGTTCTAAGTGAGGGCGGAACGCAACTCTCAGAGCGGCAGTGGTCTTATCGAATGGACTGTTTGTCAGAGCTTGCCTTCTCTGCTCCGCCGTTTTTACCAGATGCGGATTGCTTGTCCAGATTGCTCAATGCCTGGCGCAGGATAATGGCACTCTGCTCAGGTGGATTTTGCGAGATTGCCTGTTGGATCACGGCTCTGGCTGCTGCTTTATTGCCCGTTCGAAAATGCATCTCGGCCAGATTTTGAATCGCCATCATGTTGAATGGCTCTTGCTTCAAAACCTCACTGTAAAGCTGCTGAGCGCCTTGATAATCTTTGTCGCGTTCTTTCAAAACAGCGAGCGCATACAACCCGCCGACATTGCTGGGCGAGAGCTTGTTTGCCTTATCGAGCAGCTGTTCAGCCCGTTGACGATCGCCTTCATGGTTGCGCGCAATCAAGCACTGCGCCAAGTTATTGTAAGTGGACACATACTTAGGGTCCTCACTTAGAGCCTTCTCGTAGTAGGCGATTGCCTGGACGTCCAGGCCCATGCTTTGCAGGACAAGGCCTTGCTGAAAACTGTTCGACAATTTTTGCTGGCTCAATTTCTTCTTAAAAGAATCGTCCACTTTTGCCGAGGCGCTCTGTTTCTGCGTGTTTGCCGGCACACCCTTTTTGGCGCCCTTGCCTCCCGGAGATGTATTTGCGGCGCCGCTCCGGGCCCCCGCTTTCGCTTTGGGAATGACAATCTCTTCTCCCAGCACGAAGGAACCTTTCTTCAGCACCGCTTTACCAGATTGCGTGTCGACCTGCACGTCCGACTTCAACTCGTCGGCTTGCAAAGCCGCTGTCGTCAGCGGCAGGCATATACAAGTGAGCACGACTGGATGCAAAAAGCGCATATATTGACAACCTCGCGAATACGTTTGCCGTTCAGGCAGACGCATTATATAGCCATGAGCCGTTGCTTCCCTTGGCAGCAATTCAGATTTGCCCGTTTCGCTCATCGGATTTGCCCGTCCGGATCAGATGAGGCCTGATTTAATCACGGGTATACAGGGAATATTCAGGTGAATGTAACATAGTGTCAGATGCGAGCGTAAGTCAACCACACCTGTCGTTTTGCAGAATGCCCACCGACAAAGAAGAGAAGAAATCGACACCTGCACTTGAGCACCCCGAAGACGGCAGGAATAGCCGGCGGCAGCGGCGCACGGGCGAAGTTATCTCTCCGGAGCAGGGTTATTGCGTCGCCGATTCGAGCAACAAAGGCCGGCGCACAAGCGAAGAGATGGTCAAACCCAGACGGCGCTACACGGTCGAGACGGATGTCGATGCCGCACGCTCGGCTGCCGGGGCTCAATCTGGAAAACGACCGGGAAGCGGTGAGGTTTCCGTTGCACCATTCGACTCGCAAGAAGTCGACCAATATCTGCGCGACCTTACTGATAATTACAGGTGGAGTAAGGAGCTGCCCCGGCCGACCGACCTGGGGCGCATGCGGGAGGAGTTGAAGGCGGATCTGGAAGAGGTGCCGGTGCTCACCAGAGATGGTGCGGTCACCAACGTCTACAACAAGATCAATGAAGACGCGTTTCTCACCAGGCAAGACAAAGAGCTGGTCTGGAATTGCCTGGCGATTGTGCGCGAGATGTTCTGGAAGCTCGAGAATCAACAGTCGGGCGGCTACCAGTGGAACATGAATTGGAAACACACCCGCGCCGAAGTCGATCAGGTCTATGATGCAGCCAGACTGCTCGGTCTGACGACCCGTGAAACTCGCGATGCCCTGATCGCTTCGATTTTCTCCGATTCCATCAAAAGCCGGAAGAACTTCATCATCCACAACGTGCACGGCGCGCAGGCAGCCGCGCAAGCGCTGTCTTACTTTCTTGATGCCAGCAAGCAGAACGATCGCAAGAGCATGGAGCGGGTGGCTCGAGCCTGTAAGGAGCATCAAATCGCCCCGCCGGAGTTCATGGCTACAATTGTTTCGATCATGCTGCACCACAAGCATAAGCTGAGCAGGTTCAATCCAAACGCCACTACCGATGGTGCGACGAAGCACAGTACCATATTATCCATTTATAACAAAATACGGGATCCGTTCAACGAGAGCAACGTCGCTGCCGATCTTCGCTCAATCGCCTTCACGGAGAACGAACGAGAACTGCTCTCGGTGATCGGCATAAAAGAATGGTATGTTCCGCATCCAAACGATCCGACGTCACGAATCGCCCATGCCGTCATCGCGGGCGATCACTCCATCAATTACAATCATCCTGAGGGTTTCGCCAAGATAGCGCTGCTTCGCGGACCGGATACGGAGTCAATCTTCGAGGATCCGACCATCCATCATTCTCTGGAGTCGGCGGTGCAGAGTTTCACTGATTCGTTTCGAGTAATCATGCCGGAGGTGCAAAGCCTGGCTCTGAAGGGTCTGCGGCGCACCAAGGTGGCGGTCGAGCGCGTCAATGCCATTATGAGTGAGATGTTCAACGGCGTTGTGGTTGGACCGCGGGGCTCCAAGGCCCCGTGCGGGTTCAGCTCCATCGAGCAAGCAGTGGCTCGGGCGCACGAGAAGCACCCCAACCTTTATCATGCCGATTTTTGCGTTCTGTCCGAGGAAGGCAATAAGTACGTCGAGGGAACGCTCAGGCGCGTCGGCCAAATCATGGATGACTGGTACAAAGAGCATGGCAACATTCCCTTCAACTCAAAGAGGAATTCATTTGATGAGCCCGGTCCGGGCAAATTGCCTTTCTGGAATCACCCCCTCAAGTATCCCGAGCGAGATGAGGATGGAAATCTGGTTTTAGATAATTTGAACGAGCTGGAAAGAGAGCAATTTTTCTTCGCTGACAAAATAAGAGAAATCGCCGTCGAGCTTTTGCGCGCCGAGCAGTGGGTTTTCTCGCTGCCAGAACATTAAATGCACTTGACATTCTGCCTGCATGGCTTTACGCTTTCGAATTGGGAGATTGCTCCCGTTTTTCAATTTAAATCAACTTACTAAAAAAAAAGACGCTCTCGGAAAACCGCAACAAATTTGCGTGCGGCTCTGAACGTTCCTAGCAAGATAACGGCCGCCTGAGGTCAGGAAAAGATTCATGTCTTTTCGGAGTTCTGCCGCGGTTCTTCCTACCCAATCCCTGATGGGAGTATCTCATGCTGATTACAAAGCGGAACCAATCATCCCGGTTCCGGCTCGGAGAGTTGTTTCTGGAAGCCGGGATTATTTCACCTGATGTATTGAATCAGGGCCTCGTTATCGCCAAGCGTGCTACATTGCCGCTCGGCCGCGTGCTTGTCATGTCCGGTCATGTCAGTGAATTAGATGTAGTCTGCGCACTGCAAACCCAAACCTCGATTAGAGACGGCGCCATTGATGTCAAAATGGCCAAGGCTCTTCTGCGCTTTGCCCACGTGCACCAGGTCACTATCGACGAAGCTTATAGACTGAATGGTATCGGCCGTGGTGTCGGTCCATTGCCCAGGCTGGGCAAGCTTTTGCTTGCCGCCGCAATCGTCGATGATGCCGGTCTGGCATGCGCGCTAAGACATTCAAAAAGCACTGGATACCCTCTTGGTCGCGCCCTGGTTTCGCTGCAGCTGATTTCCGAATCGCTCTATGCGGTTTGTTTGAATCTGCAAGTGATGATCAGAGAGCAACACATCGAGTTTCTCAAAGCAGTACGCGTTCTCCAAACAGTCGTCAGAGACAGAGTTGCCTTCGATATTGCTTTGAACGACGAAGGCGTTCAGCCGAGAAATTACCGAGTCAATCCCAGGCTGGGTGATCTCCTCGTGGAAGCCGGATTGCTGAGCCGGGAGGATGCGCTAATCGTGGCCGAGCTGGCATGCGAAAAGGACGATGCCTTCGGAAAACTCCTCGTGCAGCATAACTTGAGCAGCGAGCTGGTCGTCGAGTCAGCCGTTCATTTGCAGCGAATGCTCTTGACCTCATCGATCACCAAGCAGCGCGCCATTAGATTGCTCAATCTGGTTCATTCCATGAACGCTCCCCTGGAGAAGATTCTCAACGAGTTTGACGTGCTCGACCAGATCGTGACCCTGCTGCGTGCGGCAGGCGTGATCGACGAGCGCACCATCCGCGATACCGCTGCTTCGATTAAGAACTTCGAAGTCAGCGTTGCCGAAGCCCTGATCAGCCAGGGCATCGTCACCAGAGAAATGTCCCGCTGTGGATTGGTACTGCTGAAGGAGATTGAAAGAGGAGTGGTCACTTACGAAAAAGCTTTAGAGGTTTTAAGAACGACAAAACCGCATGAACAACCATGGGTGCCATCAGAAATGGAATGGCAGAGAGTGATCGACCCAAAGTTGGTAGCCGCATAAGCGGCTCAAGTAAAACGGTCCCCCCGGATCGCCATGAGCGATGCCCGAGTAGATAAGCCAGCAATGGAAGAAGGAGAATAGCGACAACGCGCAATCAGACTGAGTTTTTTGCCCCCGACTAGAGCAATTGGGCGCCCGTGTGTAACCCACAGGGGCGTCTAATTTATTTGGATGGAACGCCGGCTAAGGTTTTTTCAGTCCCGGGATGTTGAATAATGATGTGTCAATAATGCGTATTGGCTTAGGCACTTTGTTCCTGGCTTCTGCCGAGACCTGCGCGTCACCGCTCAGATCGATCTCTTTCAACACCGGCAAGCGTGCCAGTCTCTCGAGAGTTTTATCGGTGATGTGCGTGCACGACAGTTTGATCGACTGCATCTCCTTCATATCGGAGATTGCCTCTATATCGGCATCAGCGATTGGCAGATTATCGAGGCTCAATTTCTTGAGATGTTTGAGCAATGGCAGGTTCCTACTGAGAGCCGAGCCGCTTATGCCGGTTCGTGCCAGTGAAAGGTATTCCAGATTCGGCCATGTCTCCGCGATCGTGTCCAAACCCTGATCCGATAGGGCACAATGCTCGACATCAAGCTCTTTCAGAGGCAATTGTTTGAGCGCCTCCAGTCCGGCGTCGGAAAACCCGGTCTCCTCTACATAGAGTTTAGTCAGGCTACGATTCTCTTTCAGTTGGGCAAAACCGGCATCGGAGATTTTGCAGAATTGCACATACAAGGCGCTCAACCTGGGCATTTTTGCGATACAGGCCATGCCCCTGTCGCTGATCTTTGTATGCGTCATGACAAGCTGAGTCAGTTTATCCAGGCGCGGGAGTTGCTCTGCGCCTTCATCGCCGACCGTTGTTCTCGACAGATCGAGACTGCCCAGGTCCTTATTGAGATATTTGATACCGGAATCGGTGACGGCACTGCCGTCCAGGCAGAGGAAACGCAGGGTCGAGCTTCTGCTCAGTTGTTTGAGACCCCTGTTTGTGATCTTGCTGTGCCAGATACCCAATGAGGTAATCGGAAGGAGATCAATGTATTTGCAACATGCATCGCTCAGCGCTGGTTGCTCGTGCAAAATCAAAGCGATGAACTTCCTGTCCTTGAGAAGTTTCAATTCATCATCATTTAAATTGTTACTGCGAGCGTAGCAAGTGGGATTGCCATTTTCATCCGGGCGGATCTCGAAAAGTGCCCTGAACTGCTCCTCGGCAGTGCCGTGGGGCGCGGAAAGCCAGCCCAACACGGCGCTCGTCGAATAAAACAACCCGGCGACCAGGACGAAGCAGCACAGCGAAACTCCGATTACGAACCAGGGAAGCGAGAGACCATACCTCGACCAGGGAGCTAGCGCCACCATTTGCGGTGGCACCGCGCTGCCGCCGTCACCAGGCTCACGAAGAGCCGCCTTCAATGCATTTCTTAACCCGCTTGCCGATCTGTAGCGCTCTTCAGGCCGTTTTTTCAAACAAGTGGAGACTATAGATTGCACCACATCCGGAGCATCGCTGAGGCCGGCTTGAGACAGTGGGGCAGGTTCCAGACCAGCGTGCATCGATAAAATAGTGAGCGCCGTGTCGGCCACGAAGGGCGGCTGCCCGGTGAGACATTCATACATGATGCAGCCGAGCGAGTAAATCTCCGAGCGCTCGGAGTACTGGATTCCAGCTACATGATCCGGGCTCATGTAGGCAGGTGTTCCGACGATGGATGATTGCTGCAGAGTTATGCTCGCCAGGGTGGCGGTTTCAATTTTGCAAACGCCGAAATCAATCAGGGTGACACCAGGCGGATTGCTCTCAATGTCACTCACTATGATGTTGCCCGGCTTCAAATCACGATGGAGGATTTTTTTGTCATGCGCGTAGGAAAGAGCATCGCAGAGTTCGATCATCAGTCGAAAAGTTTGCTGCCATGTCAGCTTGCCCTTATTCTGCAAGATCTGCTGCAAGTTCTCGCCTCTAACATAGTCCATGACCATGAATGGTGAACCGTCTGCAGTGGCACCAAAGTCCAGGACCTGAACTATATTTGGATGTCTGAGCGAGCTGTTGGCTCTCGCTTCCTTGTGAAACAAAACCAGCTCCTGGCGTGACCGCCGCAGAAGTGTCTTCACGGCAATCTTCTTTTGAAGCATGCGGTCGCGGCATAAATAAACATTGCTGGAAGCCCCCGAGCCGAGCAACTGAAGCGGCTTATATCGCTCGACCGGAAAGGCACCGCTCTCCAGGGCAATCTCGTCCTCATCCAGGGACTCCTCGAGTGTCGCCTCTAAATGAGCAAGCCCATCGTTGTCGGCGCGGGGTTCTAGTCCTGCACCAATCTTGCATGTACAAACATCGCTGAAGAAGATCCATTGCGTGAAGCTGCCCGGGCGGGCTGTGTCCATGCGCTTTCCACAGTCCGGGCAGAGCCTGGTCTTGACCGGCTCGGAGGCCGGTGCGGCATCGCAATTGCAGAGCAGAAGCCACTGAGTCAAGCTGGCTGACCCCTGAGCCTGTTTCCGTCTTCCACATTTGCTGCAGGTGCTCACCGCCGATCCCCTGCTGTAGACCTTACTCCCGCCTTTATACCCAGGCCATCGACTCGAATGCGGTAGGTCGGCAGCCGAAAGTGGCATAACTCAGGACAGATAACATGAGATGACTATTGCGTGAGTACGGGCGCTTCAGAACCTTTGCCGGATGCCATTGCCGATCGCTACACAATCCTGAGCAGGCTTGGCAGCGGCGCCATGGGCGTCGTTTACCTGGCTCACGATAAAGTGCTCGACATAAAAGTGGCGATCAAGATGCTCAATCGTCATGCCAATACCGAGGCCATAATCCGTTTTCAAAAAGAGGCAGTGGCAGCCGGTAAACTGAACCATCCTAATATCGCTCGCATCCAGGACTTCGGCTTCAACGACAAATTCTTTTACATGGTAATGGAATACGCCCAGGGAGAAAGTCTGGCGCATTTGCTCGCCAATGAGGGGCGACTGAGCGAAGAGGCCGCCCTCGAAATTTTCATGCAAATGTGCACAGGCATGAGTTATGCCCATGAGTGCGGTGTCATACACCGCGATATTAAGCCATCAAATGTGATACTAGAGTTCAAGAATGACGGCAGCATCGCCTGCAAGATTGTCGATTTCGGTATAGCCAAACTGCAAGTCGGGGACCAGCGTTTGACCAACTCCGGCTCTTATCTCGGCACACCGGCTTATGTGAGCCCCGAGCAGGCTACCAACCGGGAGGTCACTGTCAGAAGCGATATCTACAGCCTGGGCTGTATGATGTTTGAATGCCTCGCCGGCAAGCCGCCTTTCTTCAACGAAAGCGCAATCGAGACCATCAATCAAAAAATCCAGGAGGCAGCGCCTTCGCTGGCGCTCAGGTGTCAGGATGAGCTTTCGCCTGAGCTGGTCGATATTGTCGACAAATGTCTGGAGAGGGATCCGGCCAATCGTTTCGACTCGATGAATTCTCTAGCCGATGCTCTTGAGCCGCTGGTCGTCTCTGATGTGGCGATCATAGAAGAAGAGAGCCCGGCGGCAATTGCCAATCCGGCGCCACCGAATATGGCGCCACAATCGCTCAGAATTATAACGGCTCGCAATGCCGCGATTGTTGGTCTTGTCCTTGTCGGTTCAGGGCTTCTCTTTTGGCAGATGGCTCGGCATATCAGCTTTCAGACTAATCCTCAGCCCCAGGGCAGGCAAATTACGACGGTTTCACGCGCCCTGCCGGCCGTCGAAGCCCTGCGCATGGATATGCGCTACGATCCGATAAAGATCGACCCGGTCCACCCAGCATCGGTTTCTTTGAAGCGGGAGGCGCAAGACGCAGACTTCAAGAAAGTGGCCAAGCTGAAACAAACGCGCGATCTCTTTGTGACCGCCAATACAATAACGGGCGAAGGTTTTCGCTACATCGTCGATATGCCGATCGAGCGGCTTACTCTGGATCACACGGAGGCCGGCGACCTGGCGTTCAAATATATCAGTAAGATGAAATCGCTCGACGCTTTGATTTTGAAGAAGAACGAAGAGATCAGTGAGGAAGCGTTGCTCACGCTCAGCCCATTAGCAAAGACTCTGACGACATTGGAAATCACATCATCAACCCTTTCCGATAAGACAGCATCGTACCTGCTGCACTTTCCAAATCTCAGGCAAGTGGGTCTGGCGGGCTCGACAAGAATCACCGATCGATCCGTGCCATTGCTGATGCAGCTGCCAAAGCTTCAGGTCCTCTACATCAGCGGCACGAGCATTAGCCCCGAGGGTATCACCGTGCTGTCCAAATCCCCCCTACTAAACGAGCTCAAACTCGACGGCTCAAAGCTTAACGATCATTGTCTCGATGCGATCGCCAGATCAAACATTACCTTTCTCTCCCTGGAGCAAACGAATTTGACAGACGAGCAGTTGCGGCATGTAGCCAACAGTAAAAAGCTGGCTGCTCTTTCGATCGATGGACGAAAACTCAGTAAGAACGCTCTCAATATCATCTCCGCAATGAAATCGCTGACCAGTCTTTATATAGACTCGGCCCAGCCGAATTTCAATTTTAAGCCGTTGTCAAAAACCAACTTGACGCACCTCATGGTAAAGCACAGTCCTGTGTTCAAGGAGCAATTGGACGATATGATTTTAATCCCGAAGTTGGAGGGCTTAAGTATCATACGCTGCCGAGTTGTGACAGGCGACTGTGGTGAGACATTAAAGTCCGCGTATAAGAACCGCTGGGGTCGTGATTTAGAGCTTCGTGCCGACATAGACCCAGACCTTCCAGAATATGCCAAAGACTTCGATACAGCTCTCCCCCCTATCGAATAGAAAGCTGCCCTCTTGAGGCTCAGCGCGGTTTACCGTCCTTGTCCAGTGTGATGATCGGCACCTTGATTCTGTCCTCTTGAGGGACATCTCTGATCAGCAATCCAAGCGCTCGTCGCTGAGTGAGCGGCACGGGATTATCGACGGTAAGGAAGACTCGCCAGCCATGGTCTTCGGCATGCTCCATGCTGATGCTCCGCACGCATACTTCAGTATGAACTCCGATCCTTGCCACAGCTTTCGGAACATCGAGTCTTATGCAAATACCCTCCATTTTATCCAGCCCGGGCTCGTCCGATTCCCTGAGCTGCCCGCTAATGGTGCCCAATTCAATACCTTTGACCGTAATGCCCGCCCCGACATTTACCTTAGTGGGCGCCGGGATGAACTTCGATCCCTGGCGAGAGAGAACCACAAGCCCGCCTTCCTTTTTCTCAATCGACGTCACGCCATCGAAGACATCATTCAAAAGCGCTTTGTCTCTGGCGCCCGGCTCTGCACCCGCCATAATCATGATCATTTTGGCGATGTCGCCCGACTTTTCAAAAGTAATTTTCAGCGGCGGGAGATGCTTCAATACCTCATTGGCTTTTACAAGAGCGGACTCATCCTTGATCTTTTGCCATACGGCATCAAACTTATCATCGAGCTTCGGCTGGTAAAAGCTCTCGATCTTTCCCGACATCTCGAGGCGAAACCAGTCGTAGGGATCAAAGCTCACCATATGCGGTGGCAGTGCAGGTCGAAGCGGATAGTTGACCTCGCCTCTGCCGTTCCTTTCCAGTGGATCGCGTTTATAACTCCTCATCAGCGTGTCGAGCTTGCTGACCGTGCCGGCATGGGCGCGCAGATCAGTGTTTATGCCTGCCATCTGAGGGAAGGCAACATCAATGTTGTTGCGCATGCGCTGCTTCTCGAGATCATTGCCGGCATTGAAATAATCTCTCCTCAGCCGGCGCAGTTCTCCGGCTCGCTCATCGGGAAGCATGCTCTCCAGTCTCTCTCTCGTCTGTAAGAGCGAATTGAAGGCGTCCACCTCATTTCGCATTTTCTCCAGATCGCGGGGGCTTCGAGGCGATGCATCCGTCCTTATGTTTCCCTGCAGGGCGGGCGTACGTTCGTTGCGCCCCTGCAACAATTGAGGAAAGTCGGGATCGTTGCTCTTGATACTTCCTGTTTTCTTGTCCGCGCCAATGAGAGCTAAATATGCGAGGCTCGCACGAGCAGGAACAATGCTGTCTTCAGATACGCGCGTCGATACGCGATCGCCCATGGTCATCCCCTCGCCAAATCTATATGTGTGGGCTAATGGAAGAGTACATCAACTTATGAATTGGGCAATAGTATTTGTACGCCTGAGTCCGCGAAGGCTTGCGTTCACAAGCTTTTCAGGCTCGAAGCAAACTTTTGATATTGATCTGATATCAAACCCAACAATAAGAGGCACCTGATATGGTGCCTCCTAAAGTTTATTCAGAGCGGCCATAGCGCTCCGCAATGACCGTGATTATGTCGTCAACGCCTTGACCGTGCGCACGATATGATCCGATGAGATACCGGCGGCATTCATGAGCTGATCGGGAGTGCCCGATCCGGGCATCGAACCGACCGCCAGTTTGACCACCTTAGGCAGTGCATCGGGTACATTAGGCTTCTTGCCGCGCGCTGAATTCTTGCCGGCAAACGCCTCGAGCACGGCATCGCCGAGTCCGCCTTCCGGCCAGTGATCTTCAACGGTGATCAGAAGACCGGTCTCCTTCGCCGCCTTCTGCAGCGTCGCTTCATCAATCGGTTTGATCGAGTAGAGATCGATGACTCTGACGTTTATACCCTGGCCTTTCAGCTCGTCATAAGCCTTGAGGCACTCATGCAGAGTAATGCCGGCGGCGATCAGCGTGGCTTGATCTTCCTTGGAGCTCTTCAGCACTTTGCTGCCGCCGATCGGAAACTCGTCGTCTTCCTTGTAGAGAATTCGCGTTTTACTGCGAGTCGTGCGCATGTAGGAGACGCCCTTCAGATCTTTCATGGCATGAACGAGCTTGGCTGTCGACACACCATCGCTTGGATAGAGGACCGTGCTTCCGTAGACAGCTCGCATCATAGCCAGATCTTCCAGAGCCATCTGCGATGGTCCATCTTCGCCGATCGAGCATCCGGCGTGCGATCCGGCCAGTTTGATATTGGCTCTTGAAACTGCCGCCATGCGGATGAAGTCGTAGGCACGAGTCAGGAAAGCAGCGAATGTCGAAGCGAAAACCGCTTTGCCCCGGCTCGCCAGACCGACTGCAGCGCCTACCATGAGCTGCTCGGCAATGTACATCTCGAAGAAACGATCGAGATTCGATTTGGCAAATTTCTCGGAATACGTCGAGTTGCCGACTTCGGCATCAACCACGACAACGTCCTTATATGCTTCACCCAGGGCCTTGAGCGCGTCGCCATACGCCTCGCGAGTGGCAATCGGGCTTTGATACTGAGGGCATTCGTATTTGCCGGAACCGGGTTTGGTATCAGAAAGCGGGCTGCGCTTTTCGACCTCGGGCGGCTTCTGGACGTTGATTGTGATGTTCGGATCGCCGCCAAGAATTTTGATGGCTTCCTCCGCCTCTTCTTTGCTGAGCGGCTTGCCATGCCAGTTCTCTTTGTTCTGCACAAGAGGGACACCGTGGCCTTTGTCAGTTTTGGCGATGATGATCGTCGGTTGCGAAGCTGTCTTCATAGCTTGCTCGTAAGCACGCTCAATCTCTCCAATGTCATGACCGTTGATCTGGATTGCGTGCCAGCCGAATGCTCTGGCACGTTGCGCATAGACTTCGGAGTTCCAGCCCAGCATAGTTTCGCCGCGCTGACCGAGACGATTCATGTCGAGGATGGCGGTGAGGTTGTTCAACTTATAGTGCGATGCGCAGGCCAGCGCTTCCCACACGGAACCTTCGGCAGCCTCGCTGTCGCCGAGCAAAACATAAACGCGATAGGAGAGCTTGTCGAGATATTTTGCATCGATAGCCATGCCGACACCGGCAGCCAGTCCCTGTCCGAGCGAGCCGGTCGCAACATCTACCCAGGGGAGAATTTCAGGCACCGGATGACCTTCAAGGCGCGACCCGAACTTGCGCAGGGTCATGAGCTCGTTGTCATCGATGGCGCCGGCCACTTTGTACATCGAGTACAGGAGCGGCGAGGCGTGTCCCTTGGAGAAAATCAGCCGGTCATTGTTAGGATGATTGGGCTCATTGAAATCGTATTTCAGGAACTTGACCATGAGCACCGACATCAAATCGGCAGCCGACATACTGGAGGTGGGGTGACCAGAACCGGCTTCGGTAGTGCATCTTATGCTGTCGACTCGCAGTTGCTGTGCGACTTGCTCAATCACTTTCTCGGTGGCGGTTTGAACTTCAACCATGTTTTTTATTCCTCACGCATTGCGAAACGCTGCTAAAATCCCGGCCCTGCACCGTAGCTGGTGCAAAGATCGGCTCCAGGTGTCCGTACCGTACGCAGGTAGGCTCGAATTGACCGGTCGCTGTTTGAGCAGCGCCGACAAATCAACTGTCTTTCGGCAAGACTCGACAATATTACATCAGATGGATATTCCTTGCCACGGGTTATCAAGGTTTCGCACTTGTTAACTATCGCTGGCCGTCTTCACGCGCGTGGGCATCGTCCATCCCAGTTCCTGGAGGGCATCATCAAAATTGGCGTGGTGCTTCTGGCAATAATTGAGCGCGATAATCGCCTGCTCCATCTGCAAGAAACCTTCGCGAACAAGAAACTGAGCGCGCAAGGATGCATGCAAGGTTTGCTCATTTATATGACCGGTGACAAGCAAGATTTTGCCGATCAACGCAGAATTGCGGGCGCTCGCCTCGATGGCGTTTTTGATATCATCCTCGGTGACAATGCCTGCCGCCTTCAATAACTCGCCGAGCTTGATTGGCTCGTTTTGCTCGTTTTTCAAAAGTCCGAGCTCCGCCACCGCCTGCGCCATCGAAACCCGGCGAGTGGAAACCTGACGCAGCGCTTCCGCCGCTTGCAGAGCCGTAAGTGTATTGTTAATGACCATCTCCTGAAACTTCAAAGCAGTGTGCAAGACCTCGCGGCTGATGTAGCCGCACTCGACAAGAACCTGACCGATGGGCATCTCGCGTGTCAACCCGAGCTCGAGCGCGCCCATCAAATCGTTTTCCGTGACTAGCCCCGACAAAACGAAGAGCTCGCCAAGCTTAACCGTTTGTCTTATTGGAGGCTTGTAGAAGCCCTGATCTATGAGAGACTCCTCCAGCGAGATGCGACGGCGCTTTGTTGCTTGCAGCCCTTTGATTGCCTGCTCCTTCGAAACCTTACCGTCGCGAATCAGAATCTGGGCGGTAAGGGCAGCGGAAAGCAACTCGTCGCTGATCGCCTGGGTGAGCACCATGATCCTGCCCAACGGCAAACCGGTCTCCTGGCTCGTCCGCAAAGCTTCGTTTAACTGAGCTTCGCTGACCAGTTCGGCGGCGCGCAAAAGCTCACCCAGCTTAGCCGTGTCCTGATGCGCCTTTCGTCCCGTCCAGCCGCGCGCTCGCAGCGCCTGTTCCAGAGTAACGTCCTCGCGACTCACCTGTTTGAGCGCATCAAATGCCAGCTCGACGGCAATCACCTTATCCTTAATCAATGATTGAACCTGAACCGCCGCCTGCAGCTCGCGATCGGACATATAGCCGGACATAATCAAGACCCGTCCAATCGGCAAGCCGGTTTCCCCGGCCACTTTGATGGCTTCGTCCAGCTCGCGCTCTTTGACGATGCCGACGCGAATCAACAATTCTCCCAGCTTCAAGAGAGTATTGTCTTCAGTCATGGTTCAGCCTTTGCCGTCGCGATCGGTGTCTTATCTTGAGATTATCTCATTGAATGTGAAGTAATCTACATAATTCCCTTCCTCAAGGGCAATCACACGGGTAATCAAGAAGGCTTCGAGAATCAAGCTTCCATCCCGTCTGCATAAAAAAACACAGGCTTTGCAGCCTGCGTCGGGAAAAAAATTTACCCCCAAGGGGATTCGAACCCCTGCCGCCTCCGTGAAAGGGAGGTGTCCTAGGCCTCTAGACGATGGGGGCGTCCATTGATAGAGGGTTTTAGCAGAATACCAGGCCGTCGTTGGCAGTGTCAACTGAATGAAGCGATGTTAGTAAACAACACCCGGTCCGCGCAGCTCAAACCCGCCTGGCTGCCGGATCTCAGCCAGCCGCGCCAAAACTTACAACAATATTTAGATGGTCGCGCCGGATGGGCGGAGGTTGTTGTAGAATTGCCCATTCTATGCGCTCCTCACCGATCCTTTCCCGGATCGGCGACTCTTCAGGACACTGGCTGGGAAGGCCGAATCGAAGCTGCATGCAACTGTATCGAACATTCAATACATATTTGAAGGAATACTTCGGAGAGCGCGTTTATCGCGTACCGATCGATGCCGGCTTTACATGCCCAAACCGCGACGGGCAACGTGCTTTCGGCGGCTGCACATTTTGCGACGACAGAGGCTCCGGCGCGCCGACCATCGATCCGGCATTGAGCGTCAAAGAGCAAATCGAATCGGGAATGAAACGGATCAGGCGGCGCTTCAAAGCAAATAAGTTTTTGGCTTACTTTCAAGCGTTCAGCAACACATATGCACCAGAGGCGGTGCTGAAACGGCTCTATGACGTGGCACTGGAATTCCCTGATGTCGTCGGCATACGTATCGGCACGAGACCTGACTGCCTGGACGAGAATATTCTCAACCTTCTGGAAGAATATAACCAGAGCACATTTGTCTGGCTTGAGATTGGCTTGCAGTCAGCTTTTAATCGCACCCTCGATCGTATCAATCGCGGTCATAGCGCCGAGGAATTTTTTGATGCCGTCCAACGAGCCCGCCGACGCAAACTGAAAATCGCCACTCATTTGATTTTTGGTCTGCCGGGTGAAACGGACGAGGAGATGATGGAGACAGTCAGGCAAGTGGCGCGCTGTGACATTGATGCCGTCAAGATCCATCAGCTTTGCATTTATAAAGGAACACCTATGGAGATGGACTACCGCTTGGGCACCCTGAGCGTTCTTTCGCAAGAGCACTATGTGCGCCTGGTGGCAGATGCTCTGGAGATGCTGCCACCGGATATGGTGATTATGCGTTTAGTCGCAGAAGGACAACAAGACGAGATTCTGGCACCCGCCTGGTCCTTTGACAAGAAGTCCGTCACCGAGGCAATCGAGAACGAACTGCTGCGCCGCGGCACTAAACAAGGCAGCCGGAACCAAACTTCATTATCCGCGACATCTGCGACGATCTGAGGCTGTATACTTGTCGTTCCGATGATCGGCGCATCATCATCAGAGCGATTGTCGGCAATAAAGTTGGAGCCGGGGGACATCGATATGTTTTTTAAAAATGGGCTGCCACAAAAGATGGTTCTAGCAACCACCCTTCTTACTTTTGGACTGGGCGCGGCAGAGGCGCAAACCAACTCGCCATCCGTGCAGTTGAAGAGTACCTTTTACCCGCTCACCGAAGGCAGCTGGTGGAAGTACAAGAAAACGGTGACTTCATACAAAGGCGAGAAAACAACTACTAGCTACAAGGACGAAGTTCTTCCAAGCACAAGCAAAGAGGCGCATTCTGCCGTCAAGTTCAAGGGCATACAACCGATTGTTCTGAAAAGAACGTCTGATGACTCCAAGGAAAACCGCCTCATTTACTTTACAGTGAAAGACGGTTGGATATCGCAGGTTGGCACGGACGCATGCTCGTACAGCTCTGCCATGAGGATTTTGCCGCTCGATCCGAAACCGCCGCAGAAATGGACTGATAGTGGCACCGGCAAAGGTGCAACACCGGACATGAGCTTCACCATGGAGTTCACGAATAAGGTCTCATTGATTGCGCAAAAAAATCCGCAATACATCGTTCGCCAGGTCGAGGCTCAAAAGGACACATATCAGAAATCTGTAGGATTGGTCCGATCGCACAGCAAGGAAATGATTTTTCAGGGCTCGCCACCACAGATTACAGAGGTTGAGTTAGTGGCTCATCAGATCAAGTGAAGAAAGCAAGCCTGCTCACTGAGCACAGTCACCAAGCACACCCACGAAGCACACCTGAGGTTACCGAGAATTGAAACTGATTCGCATCATCATAGTGGCACTGGTGGTGATACTGCTAACAGCGGGCGCTGGCTTCTGGTACTGGACGACCACGCCGCAGTACTCGCTTGAACAAATCAAAGATGCCGTAGTCGAGCATAATGTTTCGAAATTTCAAATGTACTTTAATGCCGATGAAGTGGCCAGTTCGATGGTTAAGGATCTGATGGACTCGGAGCTGCGAAAACCGCTCGGGGGAGAAGTTCTAGAGCGGTTCTTATCGAGCGGCATGGTGAGCGAAAGTACAATTCAACATGAAGTCGCATCCGGTATCGCAAACGACATCAAAATGCTCGTCGAAACGGGGAGCTTCAGTGCCCCCGGAGAGAGCCTTGCCGACAAAGTTTCAATGGCGGCTCTCGATCAGCGACTCGGCATTCGAACTCTTTCTTTGAAACAAGTTAAATCTATAAAAGTGAACGGCAGCACAGCTACGGTGACGATGCTGCTGCACAATGGGAAGTTCAATACCGATCTCGAGATGCTGGGCGAAATGCAGAACAAAGACAATTACTGGCAAGCAACACGCATCGTCAACATTGTCGACTGTTTCAAAAAACTCTTTGAACTGGAGAAGCAAAACACGAAGTCACCGCAATCAACACAATGAGCATTCTGCTAACCTGTCAATCAATCAGCAAATCATACAGTGCTCGACCTCTGTTCGAGAACATCTCATTCAGCGTCGAAGACGAGCATCGTATCGGGGTGATCGGACCGAACGGTTCAGGAAAATCGACCATGCTGAAAATTCTGGCTGGGCTCGTGGAGCCTGACTCCGGCAACCTTGTGACACGCAAGCGGATGCGCGCGGTGTACGTTCCTCAGCAAGAATCGTTTGACCCGGAAAAGAGCGTCAGCGAAATCGTGACCGAAGCGGCTGCCAGCATGCCGGTCCAGGATTACGAGCGGGCTGCGTCAATCGATTCGACACTTTCGCGCCTGAAGTTTCCCGATCGCTCGGCGGCGTCCGGAACGCTGTCAGGCGGCTGGCGCAAGCGCCTGGCGCTGGCATGCGGGCTGGTTCAACAACCCGATCTTCTCCTTATCGATGAGCCGACGAATCATCTGGATCTGCAAAGTATTCTGTGGCTCGAGGAGCTGCTTCGCAGTTTGCCTTACCCATTCATGCTGGTCAGCCACGATCGCGCCTTCCTCGAGTCTGTAACCAATCGCATGATGGAACTGAATCCTACATATCCGGAAGGTCATCTAACCGTCGACGGTTCTTACAGCGATTTTCTTCTAATGCGTGAGGAGCAACTGAGTGCTCAGCGAAACCAGCAGCAAGCGCTGGCCAGTCAGGTCCGAAGGGAGATTGCCTGGTTGCAGCGCGGCGCGCGCGCTCGCCAGACCAAATCATCGAGCCGCATAAAGCAGGCAGGAAAGTTGATCGAAGAGCTCGCGGATGTGAAACAGAGGAACGCAATTGCCACGGCTCAAATCGAACTCGAATTCGAAAGCACCGATCGCAAAGCCAAAGAGTTGGTGGTAGCGACCGGAGTTTCGAAGGCTTATGCTGGAAGAACGCTCTTCTCGGATTTAGATATTCTTTTGACCTCACGCTCGAAACTGGGATTGATCGGGCGGAACGGCAGCGGCAAAACGACGCTCCTGAAACTTCTGATTGGCAATTTGGAACCGGAGCGAGGCACAATCAAGCGCGCGCAGGATCTGAAAGTCGTCTGGTTCGATCAAAACCGTGAGCAGCTCGATCAGTCGAAAACCCTCGCCGAGTCACTCTGTTCCGATGGAGACTGGGTGAGTGTGAGGGACAGAAAGCTTCACGTCGCCACCTGGGCAAGCAAATTTCTCTTTCGATCCGATCAACTGAGGCTGCCGATCAGCTACCTCTCAGGAGGCGAGCAAGCTCGAATATTGCTCGCCAACATCATGGCGCAACCAGCCGATATCTTGATTCTCGATGAGCCCACCAACGATCTCGACATCCCGTCAATCGAGGTGTTGGAAGAAACGCTCATCGATTTTCCGGGATCAATAATTCTCGTCACCCACGATCGCATGATGCTGGATACGGTATCACATAAACTTCTCGCCCTCGACGGGCGCGGCGGAGCGCAGTTTTTCACGAGCTATGAGCAGTTCGAGAAAGTCGCCGACCAGTTCCTTTCAGATCCGCAAACGAAGCCAGTCATTCCTCGAAGCAAAGAAAAAGAGGCGCCGAAGACGCAAGCGAAAAGCGGGCTTTCCGGTCCGGAAAAGCGCGAACTTGCATCCATGCCGGAAAAAATCGAAGCACTGGAGAAACAGATCGCCGAATTACAGGACGAGATGCATAAACCTGCAATCGCGAGCAATCACACTGAGCTTCAAGCGCTGCTGAAACAAGAGGAGGAACTGCAGGGGCGTCTGGATGTTCTCTTCCGTCGCTGGGAAGAGCTTGAGGCCAAGCAATAGCTCTGAAAGCAGAGGATTGTAACTATTCCAGCGCTTAGTTCCCGCTCATCATTTGCTCTTTACGAACTGAACGTTGACTCGCGCGAAGTGATTTGCTGGAGCTTTGCTAAGGCAATGGCGCAGAAGAGCGGCTGACAGGATGCTCAGTCCAAAGGCGGCACCGGCGATACCAAGGCATCTCATGACTCGTCCCGATCTTGCCTGATCGGCCGGGCTCCTCTCACCTGTTTCAATGCCGAGCTCGGTTCGCAACTGCTGGAAAAACTCGGCTTTGCATTCTTCTCTCGCTGCCGCATCGAGAGTTTCCCAACGTTCCTTCATGTTGCGGAACTGTTCTCTTTCCTTTTCGCTTCGAGTAGTGTCCTTAGACGCCTCATCGAAAAACTTGGCCATATCTTCAGTTTTAAATTCCCGCTCGAGCTTTTCCACTAAGGCTGGCGCATCCGCTTTGGCAACGCGCGCCACGATGCCACCCGGCATTTTGATCTCGATCATCTTGCCCGCTTCCATGGCGGCAACCGGTCTCTCCACCTTGGGCTCGCCCCTTGCCGGCAGGGATTCGAACGGACCAGTCTCGATTCGCAATGCATCTTCTGCGCCACCACCTGTAGTACCGCCTCTCTCCGGTGCTTTTTTCGATGAGGGAACGTCCAGAACATCCGCTTCAGTGAACTCGTAATTCTCGCCCACTTCTATTTCGAGCGCTCCGTAATCGAAACAGCGGACCTCCGTTCTTCCAGTATTCGGATTTCTGTATTTGCCGAGCTGCCGCCCGGCTGCATCAACCGCCTTGCCGAAATCACCCGTGTCGCCTCGGATTCTTTTTACTTGCTTGATGAACTGCTCTACCTGCTTTGGATCGGGCCGTTCCCCGAAGGGCTGCCGATAAACAACCCACTGTTCTCCCTCAGGTCCGATTAACATTGGCCGCGCCTCGCCACCATCGATAGACAACAGAGGCATGTCCAGATCTCTGGTACCCCAATTGGAATCCCACTCCGTGTTTGGTCGGAATTTCAGAACGCTGCCATCGCTGAGCTTAATTGCCAGCCCCTCATTGCCGGCGAATACCTCGACCGGCTCCACGCCTGGGAAGTATTTTGAGAGAACTTCATTTGTGTATCGTTTCGCCGCACTAACCATGCCGGTTTGCTCATAAAGTTCTATATCTTGCTTGGCCTCAGCAAAAGCGTGATCGGTTTTCGCCTTCAGTTCCTCAGGTTTGAGAGGCTCACGTTTGGGTGCTTCCGGTTTCGGCACAGCCGGCTTGGGCAGCGCGTCTGATACCAGGGACTTCAAAAGAGAAACGCCTCCACCCTTGAGAAATCCAACGCCATCCTTCTCAAGATAAAACCTCATTTCCTTGGTCAGTTTGCCCGATCGCTCTAGTTTGATCAGATCGGAAACCAGACGCTCCAATTCTTTGGCACGCTCAGGATTTTTTTCCGCCATGGCCATGAGCCGTTTCAATCCGGGTTGGATTTCCGACGGCATGCTATTGATCTGATCGCTGAGCGAAGGCGAGTCCGGTCCCTTGTCCGCAGCAGGGCTCGCATCAAGTGGTTTTGGCGCAGCCGGTTTTACCTCAGCCGGTTTTGCGTCGGCTGGTTTTGCGTCGGCTGGTTTTGCACTCTGCGGATCTTTCTCTTCATGTTTGCTGTCATCACCATCATTGAAAGCCACCAAATAAGCCGGCTTAGGCGTATGATTTTGGTTTCCACTCCAGATATCTTGCGCAAGCCCCTGCCAGACTTCGCCTGAAGGGGTTGAAGCTCCCGGCTTTACGGACAGTTCCCCGGTGTGATTTCTGCGGGTTGCCGAGCTTGAGTTATCGTCGAACTCAATTCGAGACTGACTTAACATGCCGATCTCCAATGACCGTACGAACAGTACGGCAAATGTCTGACAAAGTTGGGGGACTCGTTTATATCCTTGCCGAAGTTTTTTTCGACATCTGGTGCTTGAAGAGCGCAATCTTGTTCGCGACCTTATCAAAGGATGTGCTCTTTCCTCAGGTAAGCGAGTCGGTAACCAAAGAGCCTATAGATAGAAACAAAGAGCCGGCAGAACGAAGAGCAGACCCTCGTTTTTGATAAGTGATACCTGGCTGAAACGCTCGCAGCCATAGCCGACAATTATCGAGAGAAGGCATTTTTTTTGACGAGGCCAAAAATGCCCATTTCCGGCCTCGTTGCCGGTACCAGGAGCCCAAAAATTGCACTATATAAGTGTCCGTGGCCTCGGGTACGAGGCCAAAAACAGTCAATTTTGGCCTCGTCAAAAAAAACGGCCTATCGGCTGATCAACAATTGGCCCCGTGCATTGGCCCACTTTTCGCGTTTTTTGGCCCGTTATACGACAACTATCATCAAGGAGACACCCAATTCCTCAGGAGATACGCCGTCGAATGCCCGCGTGACATTCGAGTCCGCAAGCCAGCGACCATCTGAGCTGCACGTGCGTCAAGCAAAGCGACCTTATGGGCT
>JAJPJO010000356.1 GCA_021324135.1 Pseudomonadota bacterium | reverse complement strand
GATGTTGAGAATTTCACCATTGCCGGTGCTGGTTTGGTTGGTATCTTCGGAGTAGTGCTGTTCGTTATCGCGATAGCGACACGGCTGCTGGAAAAATGCCAGAGATAGCCGTCCCTTGCAGGAGATCTCTAAGCCGATAACAAAGGCTGCAAATCACATCTGGCAGTCAATTGCTCTCTGTGAAATCTTTCCGCAAAGCGACGCCGGGAAAGGCGGTTTTTAGGGGGCTAGATCAGGAGATCAAAATTGAAAGTTAGCGATTTGCGGTGATCACCATAGCGGCAGTGAGCTCCATGCATATACTGACAGTATGAAGTTCATCTGTGCATTGATGATAGTGATTGCCATTGCTGGATTTTTGTTCGGCGTTGGTCAACAGTTGTTGTCAGAGTCGAAAGACGCCTACATCAAAAAGAGCTTAGAGCGCTATCCGTCTATCGCTGAATTAAACGAAGCGATTAAGAAGGATCCGAGCAATGTTCGGAATTATGCCGACCGCGCGTTCGAGCTTGCACTGCTGAACGATAACCAAGGCGCTGTGGCAGATTTTACAGTTATGATTCAGCTCGAATCGGATTTGGCTCCGGCGTATCTTGGTCGCGGTCTTGCGCGATGGTCTTTAGGAGCCAGGACCGAGGCCATGGAAGACTTCAACGAAGCAATCCGGTTAAGCCCGAATACAGCCTTATGTTATCGAATCCGCGCATCGCGTCGATTTGATCTTGGTGATTTTCAGGGCGGTTTGGACGACCTCGTCATGGCTTACAAAATAGGCTCCGCGAGATGAGTGGCGGTCTAAATGTGAGTGTGGGATTCCCGGTGCTGCTCACGATCGAAGGATAATCGCTTTGGAGAGACCTTGAAAGTGGTGTATTCGCAGCCAACAGTATCTGTCGGGTAGCAGTGGATGAACAATCTCGAGGTCAAATTGGCACGGCCTGAATTGTGGCAAGGTGACCTCGTTGCAGAAGTTTTAATCGATGGAGAGGTCTTTCCAGAGCCGGCATATTTCATCGATGTTGATGACTTCTTCTCAGCGCTCGAAAAACAAGATTCAACGATGCTCATGTGCGGCAGTTGCGGTGATCCTTTCTGCTGCGGAATCGGTGTGCAAACCGAGATCGTGAAAGAGGGTTGGAGGTGGGATCAAAAATTCCTCGACTGGAGGCAAGTTTATACGGCCGCTAGCACCATCTTTAGTGCGGTCGAGGAACTGTGCCAACAGAAAGACGAGGTTTGGGTGGCAGGAAAACAAATCCAAGATCGCCTTCAGTTCTATCGAAAAGCATTGAAAGATCTTCGCACTCGTGCGTTTCCAGGAGAATGAGAATTTCTCTATCACATACTATCCCCCTTCCGTAAATGCGTTTGCGAAGGAAGTAGGACCGAGTCATACTCGGAAGTTGTCGCAACGCTTACTTCGAACTACGATGTAGTTCTTCCGGCGGGCTTCCGGATCGAGTAGGGATCGATCACGATGTTGATGTTCGGCAATTTTTCAGCGAGCTTCTGCTTTGAGAATTTCTTCGAAGGATTCGTTGGAGACAATGGGTCCATCCATCAAACTGGGGTACGGAGAAAGTAGTGCATAACCATTGGGACGACGGGAAACTGTGCATACGAATGTCACGGGCTTATCTCTATCAACCGAAAAAATCTGAAATTCGCTGAAGCGGCTGTTTCTTACAGCCTGAGGCGCTTCTTCGACAGTAGATTCGGACCACGGCTTGATTGTCGACCTGTCCATATACCTCGCCGTCGCCGCGCTCAAGAAGTATTTTGTTCCAGCCTGATCCGTTAACTCGAGCGATTCGGGCTCCAGCACGAATTTGGTCTTGGTCGCACGCCGCCCCGGAGACATTAGGCTGTACAGATCAAATAGGTGACGCGAAGTCGGGTGCGCCTTCGAGTAATTCGAGTCTAAGTGATCCATCGTAAAAGTTATCACTTGCCCAGTATCAGCTTGGGAAGCTAATTGATCAACCGTGACGATGCGCGCCATTTTGAGGACTGGCAGAAACATGCTGCGCGAATTAAGTCCGAGCGCAACATAGACCGTCAGACCGAGCACCGTCAAAGAACCGATAACCCATCGCAGTGCTCGAAATTGCTTGGATGAATCCACGTTGCTTTCAACACCATGTCTATTCCCCTGCCGCTGATGCTAGCATTCACTCACTATTGGCCGCAACACCTGTGCGATGAGGCCAGATACCACGCGTCGAAAGATAGGGCTTTGGAAAATTAGAAAAGATCGCTAACGGCAGGATCGCTTCGGCTGTCCAAATCCTTCCCAAAAAGTATAGATGCGCTTGAGTCCACACTCGTTTCTTTTGGAGGTCCACTCGAATGACCAGATTTGAGGTGCCCGAAGCCGGGAGAGGCACAGGCTTGCAAGGATTCACGACACCTGTAGAGTTGTCGCAATACAGACCTGTTGATGCTACGAAGCCGCAGGCTGTGAATGCAGATTATTTGCTCGGATCGAAAAGCAAATTCGAGCTTGTCCAGAATGCGGAAAAGCAGCCCTCGCCTGAGGAAATACAGCGCGGGCTGCGGGCCTTATTGGGCGATGCCATGTCGGGTAATAGCTGGAGCAAAGATAGCATTGACACGTGGCAAAAGGTTTTTGACTCGGAGAAGGGCGTTAAGGGAGCCACGCCTGAGAGCATCGCAAGAGGCTTGAATATGATCGGTGCTGCCATAAATGGAAGAGTCAAGCCAGAGCTCGAGAAAATTCCAGGACGCCGATCGGAACCAGTGGGCATGGCAGTCATGCAAAACGCTGATGGAAGCTATTCCTTTTACATGATGCTCTCGAAGGACGATGCCGCTCTTCAGAAAAACCGCGCTGATATAATCGCCGGCAAGGCAAGCCCAACGGTGATTAAGGTCGGCACGTTCAAGCCGAGTGAGGGACAACCGATCTAAACTTAATTCGCCAGGCAAGCGGCCGTTTTGCAGAAAGCATTGTATGCATCCTTATAGGTGGCTGGCTCGAGCCCCAGCCGGCGGACTTCTGCGAATGTTTGCCGCAGCATATTCATCTCCGGATCGAATCGGTGCAACGACCATGGATGCCAGATGAAGCTTATGAACGGCAGGTTCAGCTTCATCGCTTCTTCGATAAAGATTGAGTTGATCGCCGCTTCTTCAACAGGAGTGCTTATGGGCTTGAGCGGCACAGCGCCATCTGGAAAAGGTGATGGATAGGCGAGAATCCTGTAGGGTTTCTCATCGACGAGATTGTGTCCCTTGAGCAAATTCTCGTGCCAGCCGTGACCGGGCAACTCGACCAGGTCGGGATAGCCTTCGTCCTCGTACGTGTATGGTCTGCTGAGACTGGCTGGAACTGTGTAGTCAGGGCCCCAAAGTTGTGAGGAAACGTATTTATAGCCTGCTTTGGAGACGAGATCGATCAGAGCCGAGTCACCACGCAGACCTTCGGCAAAGCCGTATGCCGGGCGGAATCCAATGCACTCGCGCTCGAATGTTTGCTCGACAATTTCTTTGCTTTTTTGAACTTCCATTGCGCGCGCGTCATCTTCTACAAGATCGAAGCTGAACGGATGAGGGCGCAGAACGTAGTGTGTGACTGTATGAGACGCGAATTCAAATTGAGGAACATCGCCCAGTATTTTCCGGTACTCAGCACCGGACTCACGCAAGCGTTTGCCGACAAAGAAGAACGTAGCGGGAAAGCCGAACTCTTCGTGCACTTGCCGAATCTTCTTGCAGGCTTCCAAACAACCCGGTTCCTCAGTATCGTACGCGGCTATGTATTGCATGGACGTTCGTTCTCCAAATCATCTGGCGTTGTATTGCCGAAAAGCGGATTCTATGATGGTCGAGCGTTCAATGTCTAGTTGATTCGAAGTTCTGCAACACAGACTTCGTTGTTGCTGTGGCCAGTTCTGCCAGAAGGCCTGGGTATATTGAAAAAAATCAACAAGCTCGGGTGCTCTGAATGAAGATTGTAGTGCTTACAATGGTTCTTGTTCTTTGGACAAACTGCCGGTGCGCTTCAGCGAACTGGCGTGACGATAATCCCAATCAACCTAACGGCTATGAAGCCAGCATGCTGCGGTATCACTACGGCACGCCTCAGGATGACGGCCCCCATGATGGCTACCGGGCGACCACTATTCGCAATCGCCATGGACTGGACCGTTTTGCGCCACCCTCGGATCAATCGGGGGATCGCTGGAATGAGGAGCGCGATTCCGGGAGTGCGAACGGTGACGGGCGCTGGAGTGGTGGCGGTCTAGGCCGGCATTTTCGCCAGGGTCAGGCAGAAAGCGAAGCATTCTGGAACCAACGCTTGCAAAGTCAGCTGCAAGCGCGGCGGGGACTGAGTGCGCAAACTGCTCAGATGGGAGCTGGTCAATATGCTCCTAATGCAGGCGTGTCAGCATACTATGCCGGACAAATGCAGGAGTACGCGGGCGGTTCACCAGCATTCCAGTCAGCCTACAATGTCCCTCGCGAATGGCCCAAGTTCCAGCCAAACTACAACAATGAATTTGCTAATGCTAACTCGAACTATCAATATGCACCGCCGAACGTTGCCTCTGAACGCAACTATTACAATGCCACCGCACTGCGCCATGCCGTTTCCCAAAGACCGATTGGCACTCTCCTTAGAAATGGTCAGGGTGGGTTCAACCGAATTTATATGCCTTGATGCGCCAAGCCAATATCGTGATGTGCTGAGCGAATATCGGCGCTAAGCGAATATGGTGATGTGCTCAGCGAATATGGTGGATAATGTCGATTGCTTTGCCTGCTGGAGTAAACAGTGGCCGCCGATCGCTTCATTTGTGCAGTTTTGATTGTTCTGATTATTCAGATGACGACGATCAGTCCTGCAAAAGCTGATGGCGAGGATTATCTGGCCGACAAGGTTGTGCAGAATGAAGCTCCTCTCAAAGAGAGGATTGCCTCACTCGATCAGCAAATCATGCTGGAGTGCATAAGGCTTGCCAGGTTCAATTTGAACTTTCATAAGTCGGTAAATCAAAAAACCTTTTTTCAGGAATGGCTTTATCCGATGACGCGGGAGGCAGGCACGGCGCTCAATTTCTCTAACACAGTCATCGATCTATGCCAACGCGCCAAAGGACTCGAGAACCCGAAATACATCTCTAGACCATCGCAGAAACGCGGGCTCGAGGCTGCCTTGATCGGTCAACTGATCACCGGAAGCAGTTCTGCCTTCTCACTCGGCACCAATACGGTTCAATCTCTGCAAGCCAGAAAACGCGGGTATTCGCCCGCCCGTTCGATTGCCACCGTCAAAGAAATCGACACCACGATAGAAAGTCTCCTATCCGAGCGGGAGAAGTTGGTTAGTGAGGAACCAAGAGAAGATGTTCGGCGCGTTTATGCTATGCAGGGCCGACTGTTGGAACACATAAGAAATCAACTCGTTTTTGAATTTAAGACGTGGAGCATGAGTTCACGCTCGATTGAGTGGGCGGAGGATACGTTTTTCGCCATAGACTCAGCTCAGGGCTATACGCAATTTACCTCTTCATGCCTGTCGCTCGATGCATTCAGCCATTCACACGTGGGTGGAGCAGCTGCCATAACCAATTTGGTAGCAAACAGCCTGGTAAGCGTTAACCCGATCGTGAGATCTCTGGCTGGTCGCACCGCCGGAAAGATACAGCGCCGTCGTCTGGCCAAGGTATTTCCGCGCGCGCAACCAAAGAAGATTGACGAAGTCCTCTCCGAATACGGCGAGTCGGTAAAGCTCGGAGCCAGGGAAAACGCATCAACCTCTCGAACGCAGGAGTTGGCATTTCTTGTCAGACATTCATCGGCTCTGGATGGCCCGTTAAACGAAGAAGTTCACCGTTTCGAAAAACTTAGACGCATTGCCGATCAACAGAACATTTCCGGCACATTGATCGGACTGACGGGAGTAACGCGTGGAATTCTGAACACCACGGCGTTCTATCAAAACCGCACAGCGGGCTCCACGCAGAGCGAATACCACAAAGTGATCGCGAACAACTTGAATTTTGCCGGACGTATAGTGCAGTCGACCGGACAGGTTTATTCTTTGATACTGACACCAGCAACAGAGGTTCGGCACTTCATCTACAAGCGCCGCCTGCAAAGGGCCGGTAAAGAACCTCACCAGATCATAAGAGCACGTCTCGACCAGTTGGACGAGTTGGAGACGCGCATCAAATCATCGCAGTACTAGTATAAAGACTTCGATGTGGATTGGAGCGGTGCGCACGTGCGCGCCAAATCGCTTGCGAATAGCAGCAAAGTTATTGAGACACTCTAGATTACAACAAGTTGAATTTTTTCCATCTGTGTCTGTGTTTCTTGCCGGAGGACGTGTGTCCTATGACGTTGTTGGTGGCAACGGAGACTATTGCCGATTCTAATAAACCCTGCCTTCCTGGAGGGATGACTCTTACTACCAACGGATCGAGTTTCCACGAATCCTCTATAAAGTTGTCGGTCATTCCAATAATCTGTCCCGTGACGAGGTCGACAATTCGACTTGGTGTTTTCAGTTCGTACTGCATCGGAGAAGATGCTTCAAGGCGCACCAGGATTGGAACGTTATAGGCGACGGTTCTTTCCGCTGGTGAAGTTGATTGCTGCCACCTTCGCCCCGTTGGGAAAATAATACCAATGAGCTGGTTTGAAGCTGGGTCTACAACTCTCAGGGGCGCGTCTGGATTGCGGAGCTCTGGCCAAGCCTCAATCCGCACCGTCATCGGCCCATGACGAACTTGCGCAAGCGGTTGACACTCACCCAGATACCGTCCAGTTGCTGCCTCCAATATTTTCCCTGGCGGAACCTGTTGGAATACAGGTGCTTCTTCAGGTTTAAGCATCTGATAACTCAGATCGATCTGTACCAGGAGCGATTGCGGGGCGACGTGCGCCTGACGCAGTGTCAGCGCAAGTAGTTCTTTCCCTCCATCCGGCGGTCTGCTGGAGGTCTTACCTGACAGGGACATTGCCGGTCCAGAGAAAGCGAGCGTAAGTGCCAGTGCTAGTAAGATGCAGATCCGGGGTCTGGGATCCGTGCGTTCATGCCGATCTTCCGGCTTGTCCATATGAACATCCTCCGCAAATACTAAATGTTCATCTCATGATTAACGAGGATAGTTTATGGATACCGAGCGGGCGAATGCTACGGGAAATTCCCTGGCATTTCTTTCTAGCGCGGCAAAGCACTTTTATATTGATAGATCAGCGGAGCCTTGCTAGGAATGGCTTGCAAACACGTTTAACAGATCAAGCCTGCAGTCCGGCTGACTTTTGATTGTCATTGGTGTTTCTCCCACCATTCCAGCCACATCTTAGCCCCGGCGCGGAGACTAGCCTATTTGAGCGTTAAAGTGAAACAGCTCAGGCGCTCTTGCTACGGAGGCAGACACGATGTGCGAAAGGCACGCCCTCACTATACATAAACACAATCTTCATTCTGGTTCTCAAAGTTTCACTGTTGTGGATATCTATGAGCCCCATAATGCTCAGGTAAAGATACGGATTCACGACAGGAATCACAGACACCAGGCAAATGGCGCAGGCCATCATTATTCCAGCGATCATCACATGCCAATGAGACACCATTGCCGTGACAAACATGGTCAGCAATATTTCGGACAGCATCTCCACGATCGAGGTCAGTATCACCACAATTTCAGTTTCCATCATTACTACCTATTTAGTTCCGGTAGTAACTACCAGTGCCCAAGGTATGGAGGACACGCTCGAGCTCTATACGGCAAAGGACAAGGCGAATATTTCAATAAGCCACCAAAAACGGTGCCCTATTTACAATCTGACATGGTCAGCAATGGCGCCATGCTCAACGTTGATCTCAGCCCGCAGCGATTTCCTCTTGCAGAAATGCTTTCAAGAATCTCCTTGGGCTCGGTCGGTGCCGGCATGATTAATGTCATGGGAGATTCACCTATGCCGCAGTTTCCAGGATATCGAACCGCGGCGTTCGCGAGTCAAGAACTTCCATTTGGATATGCAGACCAGTTTTCTTCTGATGGAGCGGTAAGTCCAGGTGTTCCATATGAATATGGACACCGGATGTCTGAGATGAGCAGACCTGTTTTGCAGCCGCATCCGGTCGGGAGGGCTCATTATGGGGTAAGTCCTGCCATAGCAAATGTCCTTGGACGACGGGACGCTCAGCTGCGCCAGGATATACGAAACTTTGATAGCCAACTCCAACTGGGCAGGTGGCCGGATGATGATTCACTGAGATGGCGACCCAACCCACGTAATTTACGTTCCTGGAACGATCCACTCGATTTTGATCCGGACGGAACGCTAGTCTCCAGAAATGTTCAAGAGCAGTTCAAGAGATTGTTCGACACCCACCAACAATGACGTTTTTAATAATACGAGGCGCAAGCGGCGCTATGTTACCTGGTTCAATGGTTTCCCCAAAGGGGGAACCACCCTCCCTTTTTTCGTTCCGGTGGCGATGGACCGTGTTCGAGGGCCAAAGCGAATTCCACTTGTCATAGTGCCTCGCTGACCGGCATTCCCACTTAAGAATTTTCTTGCACTTTGAGTGCCACTGAATCTGATACCTTACTTTTTATTTCACTCATTCAGCCATCGGTGCGGCAAACCTTGTGGGTATTGATGTTTCAATTGCGTTTTGGTCTTGCGCATTAGCTGGAACAGACACTCGATGGTTTC
>JAJPJO010000035.1 GCA_021324135.1 Pseudomonadota bacterium | reverse complement strand
TGTTTGTCGATCTGCGCATCATGGCTGGCTGCAAACGACATCTTTGCCTATCTGTGCACCGTGACATCACGTCGATCCCTCCATGACATCACGTCGATCCTCTCATGACAAGCGCTTGATATACTGCGCTATATCAAAATCGCCTCTTTTTGATATAGCGGAGTATATCAGCTACGCGGATTCGCCGCTTTGATGCCGATTACATTCGTGTTTTGTTAGTTTCGAACGGCTCTGGTATCGCCAGGGAACGGTTCTGGTATCGCCAGGGAACGGCTCCGGTATTGCCAAAGAACGGCTCGGGTATTGCCAAGATGTAGCTCAGTTGGCGCAACTGCTTTGTTCTAGAGAGCCCGGCCACGACCTACCGCAGGACGTTTCCAAGGGTTTGGTTGTCAGAAGCTGGATGCCTAGTGATATTGCCAGGTCTTGTAATTCATCGCAAACAAGCCTTAGTGGCTCTTGAAGCTCTACTATCTTTTTCACCGACTCAAGTGAAATTGAAGACTCAACAGCCAGATGCCACACTATATCTAACTTCTCTGATGTCCATCCTGGAGCACTGCTGCAATATCTCTGAGCCGTTCAATCTCAAACAAAATATTGCTGACAGAGGAAGCCGTGCGGCTTTCGCTGCTCCAACTTTCCTGCCGTCTTTCCCTCTCTGGACTATGCAATAAGGAAGAAAGACCATGTCAGTACAAACGCTACCCAAACGTAGCGATGTTCCCGTGGAGCTTACCTGGGACCTAACCTCTGTTTACAGCGGTTTGGAAGCCTGGGAAGCCGATTTTCGCGAGGTCGAGAGTTTGCTCCCGTTACTGGCGAAATTCGCGGGCACGCTCGCTAACGACGCTACCACTCTGCTCGACTTCTTCAACCTGCGCAACCGGGTTTCGCAGAAGCTCGAGAAACTCTTCGTTTTCGCCAGTATGCGCTCAGACGAGGATACGACCATCTCCGCCAATCAGGCACTGAAGGAACGGGCGCGCATTCTGGTCAGCAAATATAGTTCGACGACCTCATTTGTCGAGCCCGAACTGCTCAAGATCGAGGGCGCCCGCCTTGATGAATTCCTGGCAGGCAACGCCGAACTAGGGGCATTCGCTCAGGAGCTGGCCAACATTCGCCGCAAGGCTCCCTACACACGCTCGGCTGAAGTCGAGGATGTCCTGGCTCGCGGTTCACGTCTTTACAGCGGACCAGGGCAATCGTACGACCTGTTCTGCGACGCCGACATGAAGCGCCCGGTGCTCTCCGACGGCAAGGGCAACCGCATTCAACTCTCCGACGGCAATTACGGGGAGGTGTTTCTGTCCTCGCCGCTGAAGCGCGTTCGTCGCCGGGCTTATCAAGCCATGCTCGGAGGCTACCACGCGCATCGCAACACGATTGCATCGCTTTACGCCAACTACGTCAACACCGAGATGTTCCTGGCTCAGGTGAAGGGCTATCCTTCGACACGCGCCATGCGCCTGGGCGAAAACAACATCCCGCTTTCGGTGTACGACAACCTGATCAGCACTGTTCGTGCTCACATCCCGAGCATGAACCGCTACATGCAGATGCGCAAGCGACAGCTCGGCGTGAGGAAGTTGAATTTCTGCGACTTGTACGTTCCGCTCGTGCAAGAAGTTGATTTCAAGCCGACCTACGAGCAGGCGAAGGAAACGGTTCTTGCCGCTCTCGCTCCTCTGGGCGCCGAGTACGTTGCCGCGCTGCGCGCCGGTTACGAGAAGCGCTGGGTGGATGTGGTCGAGAGCGAGAACAAGGCTTCCGGCGCCTACAGCGGCGGCGGCTATCTCACCGCTCCCTACATGCTGATGAACTGGCAGGATACGCTGGAGTCGATGTTCACGCTCGCACACGAGTCGGGGCATTCGATGCAGAGCTACCGCACCCGGAAAGCTCAGCCGTACCAGTACGCCGACTACACGCTCTTCGTCGCGGAGGTGGCATCGACTTTGAATGAAGCGCTGCTCGCCCACTATCTCCTGAGCCAATCGAAGGATAAGGAGATGCGGCGTTTCATCATCAATCATCAGCTCGAGAACATCCGCACGACGCTCTTCCGGCAAACTCTCTTTGCCGAGTTCGAGCAGATTGCGCATGCGCGTGCCGAGGCTGGTGAAGTGCTGACTCCGGACCTGCTCTGCGAGATCTATCGCGGTCTTGTGCAGCAGTATTACGGCGACGT
Organism: Pseudomonadota bacterium; assembly: GCA_021324135.1. GTDB lineage: Bacteria > Cyanobacteriota > Vampirovibrionia > Obscuribacterales > Obscuribacteraceae > JAJPJO01. The sequence continues at coordinate 8,846 of JAJPJO010000035.1, read as the reverse complement.
GGTTGAGATGGACGAGCTCATCGCCATCGAGTGGGCGCGCATTCCCCACTTCTACAACCACTTCTATGTCTACCAGTATGCCACCGGCATTAGTGCCGCCTGGTCTCTGGCGAAGCAAATTATCGAAGAGGGTGAGCCTGCAGTGAAGCGCTATCTCGAATTCCTCTCGAGCGGGTGCAGTGATTACAGCATCAACCTGCTCCAAAAAGCAGGCGTTGATCTGTCGTCTCCCCAGCCGGTCGCCGAGGCGTTCGCAGCCTTCGAGCAGTATCTCGCCGAGTTCGAGAAGTTGTCCGAGCCGGAGTCGTGCTGATCGTAGTCTGGCTGATTGGAGTCGTTCTAGATTTGTTCTAGCGGATCCCTTCTAGCCGGACGCTCACCGGTTTGATTTCGATCCAGATGAGTCGCGTTCGCTCACGCTCAGCGAGCGCGGCTTGTCTGGATCATTTTTTGCTTCCAGACTGTGACAACAGATAGTAGCAGTTTTTTCCAACAAAATTCGGAATCTCGCACGACATTGCAATGACCAATCGCCCTTTTATGCGAAACGTTCATGGTGGAGGGATCCGCACCACTCCACCATGAAGCGAGAAAGCTTTGCGCATTGACGAGTTAGCTGGCGCGGTTGCGCGCTCCGTATTGAACGGGCTTCAGCCGCTCCTCATGCCGCCGCGAGATCTGGAACTGCCGCTTACGTTCCGCCACCTCCATTGCCAGCGCCTGGTCGTAACAACCCTCGAGAGTTGGCGCATTGACCGTACCCTCAGACACAACCAGGCTCAGCCTGTGAAGCGCCTTTCGCCTGTAGAGCGCGAAGTATGCCTCGAGCGCGCTCATCGACGAGTCGAGCCAGAACTCACCGGTCGGAACGATTCCCCGCATGCCGAGACTATCGGCGCTGCCGTAGTTGGGCGCAATCTCTTGCCTGACAATCGTGCCGTCAACAATCCAGATGCGGCACCCCATGAACGCGCCGACCGGCTGGCGGTACAGGCGAAGCAGCTTCTCAGTTGGAACGGCAAGCAACTTGCTGACCCTGTTCATGTGCGCATGAGCAATAAGCCGAGCGCCAGCCGTTCGGCACTGTCGTTCCCAGCGCGGACGGAGCACAGGCTCGATCGCAAGAGCGCGGTCATGCGCTTTGTTGTAAGTCAGACCGCTGAACTTCATCAGTCTGCGTTCCAGCACCTCGTGGCGGATGGTGGTTTCCAGCTCCTCGACACCGATGCGGCTGTCAATCCAAACCTCATTGGCTGGGTTGAAACGATAACGCATGTCGTTTCCACCAAAAATCCACTCGGGATAAATGTCCCGTGCGATCAAGTTGCCATCAACGATCCAGACATGTTGGTTGTTGCGGCGCCCTATGCGGGCAAGATAGACGTCGGTCAGTTTCAGAGTCTTGCGCGTGGCGAACATTGCCCACCTCATCAGGTTTTCTGCAGAAATGGCAGTGGAGCAAGAAGTTACTGGGGCGAAGTGGTTTGACGTACACTTTCTGGCAAGGTGTTATTGGAAAGAACGGCTTTGATCATAGTCAAATCCCCACACATCAAAGCAAGCTTTAGCAACGCCGGCACGAGCGAACGCTGCGGACAGCATCACATGTGGTGGCGCGCTGTTGCGGGCAAATATGCTGCCTGCGGACGAACGAGATTAGGAAAAACTAGGCAATTTCATGCAATATCTAAAGTCATCGTTTCGTCAGGTGGCGGAGCGCTTGACGGCTGGTGCGACTGGACACGGAATGACGGCAGTGTGGAAACGGCATGGCAACGTTGGTTGCTGACAGGACCGACTGAGATGTGCGCACCCCTAGTCAGCAATATAGTAGGCACCGGTCGTGGTGGCAGGGATAAAAAAACAAGTCCGCTGGAATCTGGAGGAAAGTCCCTCCAGTCCCAGCGGATCTGTTGTGAAGTGTTCAGGCACCACTGTTCATCGACCTGTTCAACCGCTGAGGCGAAGCGCTTTTAGGCGAATCACCAGGCGATCAGCTCAGGTTGTAGAACAGATGCGCCAGCGTGCGAACGCCCACACCGGTGCCGCCAGGAGCTTCGATGCCCTCGGCGAGGTCTTCGGTGCGGAAGGCGGTTCCGGCGATGTCGGCGTGCACCCATGCCACCCCGTCCTTGATGAACTCGCGGAGGAACCAGGCAGCGATGATGTGTCCCGGTCCGGAGCCGTCGTTGGTCAGGTCGGCCATGGCGCCCTTGTTGCGGTCGCGGTAGGTTTCATCCATCGGACACTCATGCATCGGCTCGCCGGCAGCATCCGCGGCGTTCATGAATTCCTTCATGAAACGCGCGTCGTTGCCGAAGATTCCGGTCATGAATACGCCAACGGCGGTTTCGATGTCGCCGGTGAGCGTGGCGAGGTCGATCACCTTCGTGGCGCCGCAGTGCTCCTGGATGTAATGGAGCGCATCGCAGAGTGTCAGCCGTCCCTCGGCATCGGTGTGACCGACTTCGATGGTGCGACCGGACATCGACTTGATGATGTCGCCCTGCTGCATTGACTTGGGACCGATGGCGTTGTCGGTAGCGGCGATCACCGCGCGCACCGAGATCTGGGGCTTGATGAAGGGCAGAAGCGACATGGCACTGATCACGGCAGCAGCGCCGCCCATGTCCATCTTCATGTCCTTCATTCCTTCCGAGTCCTTGGCGTTCAAGCCACCGGTATCGAATGTGATGCCCTTGCCGACGAGACCGAGGACCTGCTCGGTGGCGCCGCTGGGCGGATCGTAGGAGAGCACGATGAAAACGGGCTTCGACGCCGAGCCGCGATTAACGGCCAGGACGCCGCCCATCTTCATGCGCTTGATGTCGCTCTTGCCGTAGACCTTGCAAGTGACGACACCGTCGGTTTCGGCAGCCATCGTGGCTGCTTTCTTGGCGAGCCAGGCAGGCGTTTTCACGTCCGCCGGGGTATTGACGAGGTCGCGTGCGGCGCGCGTCGCCATGCCGAGTTTGTGCCCAAACTCGACACCGGAGCGAGCGGCTTTCAGCGAACTGCGCGAGCAGAGCACGGTCAGCGACTTGAAGTGCGTTTGCGGCTCTTCGTCGCGCCAGGGACCGGTCTTCTGGTGGTTCGGCTCGTAGTCGGCGAGCACCGCGTATTCCGCCACCACTTCGGCGAACTGCTCGACAGTGAAGCCGCGCAGGTCGACATCTGTGAGGGCGAAGACGAGATTCTCCGACTTGGCCCGGTCGCGTGCCTCGACGAAAGCTTCGGCCAGAACGGTGCGCAGACCGTCGAGCGTCAGCTTCGAGCGCTGCCCGAGACCAACGAGAATGATCTTATCGAGCCCGGGAACGGTGAGGTCCGAGTCGATGACACAGGTTTGCTTGAACTTGGGATCGAAGCCGTCGTGCTCGACGCGGCGAGAAACAAGACCGTTTGTCAGCTTGTCGACCGCATCGGCATGGGCTCCCTTCAAGCCTTCACCGGAGAAAAGAACGAGGACGAGGCTAGCGCGCTCTTCCATTTCGGAAAGAACGTTAGCGAGCCGTCCAGAGGTGACATTGATTTCGAGGTTCATGACTGCTCCTCCAGATTTTTTCTGGAGCCTTTTAGCTCTCGGCTTAGCAGAAACGTTGCATAAAAACTGTGCAGCTCTGGAGCTGCTTCATGGTTAGAGAGCAGATTTGCAGTAAGGAGCAGCTTGCCGAACCCGGCGAGAGCACCGGCTCTTGAGCACTTTTAAGAGCCGGTGCCTCGTATTTTCGTTTCAGCGGTACCCCGGGTAAGTGGTACCGCCTATGGTGCGCAAGGCGGGCTGTGCCTGCGTGCCGAAGCTGTTATCAGCACGCCGCCAGTTCGGCCTGCGGGTGGATGTTGGCGAAGCCGGCGTCCGAGTCACCCTCGTAGTTGGGGATGTGCTCGCCGCCGCGGATGGGATCCGCCTGAAGGAGGATCTCGACGCGGTCGTAGCGCCCGAGCTTCTCGTTGAGGAACGCGACGATGGCGGGAACCAGGGAGGCTGCCTCGTCCAGCGGCACGGCCATGTGGAAGGACGGCGGAATGCCGACCATCAGGTCGATGTCGTTGGTGCGAGCGAAGAGCTTGACGGTCTTGTCGTCGCCCTCGATCTTGTCCACCTGGATCCACCAGAAGTTGTGATGAATGGGACCGTTCGGCGCGGTGAAGCGGGCGCGAGCGCTGCTCACCTTGCCGTCGGCGACGCTTCCCACCAGGGCGGGAATGGATTCGGAGAAGAGGCCGGAGACCCTCTCATTCACTTGGCTCATACTGTAGCTCCTTTTAAATTCGCGGGAAAGGACAAGCAAGAAACGGCGGTTCCCGAACCCTACCGTTCTTGAGCAAGCGCAATCCGGCACCACAACAGGGGAGCCGCGCGAGGTTTAAGCCGTATCAGGAGCGAATCGGTCAAGCGGAGTGGCTCGATCAATCGTTCCGGACGACAGCTTTAACGAACGTTCAAAGCGGCTGCTAGAGCGGTTGTTCAAGCGGGGGCTTGTGCGAACCATTCATGAGCAACACGCGCTGAGCAGCTGTACAAACACAGCCTCGCGGTGGCGGGATTTAGATCTGTTGTTGCACTGGAATGCGCTAAGCTTGGGGGTTTTCCTTGATACGAGGAAAAGAAAGAGACAGATCAAAGCTACTGCAAAGAACAGGTTATAAGCAATCAAATCTCAATAGTTAGCTAAGTGATACTACTGGCCACGGAGGCCCTCCTCTGGCGTCAGCTCATCTGGTTGAAACGGTCATGTTGTCAATGATTGAGGAATATGTCGGGGGATATTATGGGCTGGGATATTATGGCTGAAACGCCAGGCACTATTTGAAAAACATAATTGTGGAAGAAAATCGAAATGGTTCGCGTCAGTTGCGCAAGTCCTCCGAGATTCTTCGCATGGCAAGCCGGTTTTCAAGAAGTTGGCCAATGAGAAGTTTCATATTTGATTCAGCTGGTGATGGCTGGCTATGTTGCTAGTACATGACTTCTGCTTATTCGCTAAGCAACCAAACCCTCAACATCTGAGCTAAGAACATAACCTGGTCCCACCTTTTCAGCTGAAGTGCTGACAGGTGTGCGTCCGGTCGGCGTTGCGTCGCCTGAAAAACGGCCCGGAGTCATGGACGCAGTGCCAAAACCATCGTTTCAACTGTTCACCGTTTCCACCGCCACAGGCAGGGCTGAGCTCAGCTTCTGCCAGGTTTCGTAGGGAGACTCGAATGAAACACCTCTCATCGTTCGGCAACTGGTGCGCCGAAATCTTCAAAGACGCCAGGCTCAAGATCAACGTCGAAGAGCACCATCAGGGGGACTCGCTCCTCCGGCAGTTGGGGCTCTTCTCGGTGATCCTTTTCACGATCACGCAGGCGGTCGGGGCTGGTATCCTCACCACCCCCGGTGTCATCGCCCGCGACTACGCCGGCGCGCAGTCATACATGTCCTTCCTCTGGGCAGGATTGATCTGCGCTGCACCGGCACTCTGCCTCGCCAGGATGGCGCGCTTCACTTCGAAGAGCGGGAGCACCGGCAGCTACGCCTGCCTCGTGCTCGGCCAGTTCGTCGGCTTGTTGATGTTCGTCGACGTCATGCTCGAATGCATGGGCGGAACGGCTGCGGTTGCCGTTTCGCAGGCCGACCACATCAAGATCTTCCTGCGCGTCGCCTTCGACATCCACCTGCCGGACTTCATCACCAAGACTCCGAAGGTGGTGGCCTGGATTCCGCTGTTCAGTGCCATCATCGGTGGTACCACCGGCTGGCTGTTCGTCAGGCGCGGCTGGCTCTGGCTGCAGCAGGGGACAAGCGCTGTTCTGCCGAAGTGGCTCGCCGCCATCCGCCGCCCGCGGCTCGTGGCTGGTACCACATTCGGTGCAGGTGCTCTGCTCTCGGCTGTGGCGTTGGTCTCGGCGTGGCTGTTTATCAGCACCCTGCCGTCGATCAATCTCCTGTCCATGGGCGTCATGGGTGTCATCACCCTGGTGCTGCTCCGCGGCATCAAGGAAACGAAGGTGCTTACCAACGCCTTCACCATCTTGAAAATCGCGGTGGTCACCGTGATCGTCATTCTGTTCGCCCAGCACTACAACCCGGCTAATCTGGCTATCCCGCTGACTGCTCAGCAGGAAGGTCCGCTGTCGGGCGCCGCCATCGCCTTCTTCGCCTTCGTCGGACTCGACCTGGCGACGATGACCGCGGCTGAGACCAAGAATGCCAAACGGAACGTTCCGCTGGGCATGATTCTCGGTCTCATTGCAGTGACCGTGCTCTACGTGGCTGCCGCCTACTTCTACAACGCCGCGGTTCCGGTCCACACGATCGGCCCGGACGGCGAGGAAGCGGCTCCGCTGGCTGAAGGGCTGGAGTACCTCGGCTACAAGCAGGCTCTGCTCTGGGTGACGCTCGGATCGACCGTGGCGCTCATTTCGGTGCTGCTCGCCAGTGCCTATTCGACGACGCGCCTCGTGTACAACATGGCGCAGCACGGGCTGCTGCCGCCGGTCTTCGAGCGCGTCAGCCAGCGTCAGGTGCCTGTACTCGCCACCTTCGTCGTGGGCGGGTTGGTCGCTCTGCTCACCGGTCTGCTCGCCGTGCGCGAGCTCATGCACTTGACCAATATCGGCACGATGACCGCGTTCATCACGGTCTCGCTGACGGTGCTGGTCAAGACAGTGCGTGAAACGGACTGGCGGGCTTGGCACAAGGCTGCGATGGGCGGATTCTGGCTCATCGTCGCAGCCCTCGGTGTCGCGGGTCCGGCAACGCTCTTGCGCTACCTGCCGCCGGAAGCCTTCTACCGCCTCATCTTCGTGTGGGGCGCTGTCACTCTGCTCTTCGTTTTCTACGCTCGCCACCACAGCCTTGCGCGCAAGCAGGCTCAAGCGGCGCTCGAGCTGAAGAGCTGAGACGCTCCGTGCTCAATCCCGTCCATGATTGAGGCGGACGCGAGCGACTTCATGTGCAAGCAATGACGTCCCGGTGCAATCAGTGATTGCTGTCTACAGCATCGAGCAAGCAGTCGTGCTGATTCGGTAGCAATGCTGCCAGAGCAATGCTGCTGAAGCAACGATGCTGTAGCCACTTTCACTGATGCACCGGCGTCATCTTTGCGGATCCCTCAGATACTAGAGAGAATAGTGCTACAGCTCGTTCATCCCTCGAGCACCAGTCAAGGCGCATGTCGACTGTAATGTTGCTGGTTGTCAATATCCATAGTGCGAAGCATGAGATGTCCAGTTTATGTGGTTTATACGAAACGGTTGGCGATCAGGTTGATCAAAATTGACAGCCCAAGCCCCTTGCCGTTCTTGCGTTTCAGGCGAACGGTGATGCATAAAGACGCCATCGTCTTTGAATTGAATGGTTGGCTGACTTTCTCTAGGCTGGTAGCAATCGTTTGCATTACCGCCGCAAGAAAGAACCGATATCCCAAGAAGCGCTTTCTCGCTTTATCTCAAGTTAAAACACCTGGCTCAATTTGAGTTGAGCGAGAAGCGGTGGTGCAAACGGCGGAATAGAAGGGTGGTTGCGTAGACCGCCTGATGTATCTCTTGCTGGAGAGTACGATGAAGATGGCCAATGCTCTGGTGGTGCTGACCTTCCTTGTCGTGGTTCCCGTCCACGGCTCCGCGCAGACGATCGCGCCCAGCTCGGGGGTCGCTGACGCGAAGCACGGTGACGTGAAGCAGCCCGCCGTCGCCAAGGTCGCAAACGACCCGGCCGGAACGAACAACACCAATGGCAGCAAGAACGCCGGCAGCGATCTGAATGTCGATCTGGGCGGCTTCCCGACCGGTCTGGAAGAGGACGATAAGCTGCCCATCGCCGAGATCGTGACCTTCGCCGTCGCGTTCCTCCTCATCGGGCTGGTGGTTCTGTACTCGAAGAAACCGGAGAGAAGGTGAGCGCGAGGAACGCGGCAGACCATTCCGGTTCCTAGTTCATCAGCCTGAGCTGACAGGTTGTCCAAAAGCCGCTGTGTGATGAGAAACACTCATCGCTACAGCGGCTTTTCGTCTCCATCGCAAGATACTAGATACGATCATAGACGCACCAAGGATGGTATCATCGCGAAACGGGAGCGTGGACCCGGTTGCTTGACGGCGAGGAACCGGCAACGGCGTGCCGCGTTCCTCGCGCTGGGTGATGGTTACACCCGGCTCAGTGACATAGCCGGAAGGGCAGGGCTAGACACCGAACCGGAGGGCAGAAGCTCTGCCTGAGCGACGACTCAGCTCTGCGTGAAAGACAACTCGAGCGGGCCGATCAGCTTGCGCACGGCGGAGAAGCGACCGTGCGGGGTCGGCATCAGGTCCTGGACGCACACCTCCTCCAGGTGGGGCAGCGAGTGAGCGAACCACTCGAACGCCTCGCCGTCACCCGTTGAGTAGCGGTGGCAGCGGAGGTTGATGACCTGCGTGAACCACGCGTGTCCGAGGTGCTGGGCGAGCACATACAGACCGGTCGAGGTCGGTACCACAGGCGGTGCGGCCAGCGCGGCGGCGAGCTGCTCGTCGGTGTACAGCTTCATGGGGCCGATGAAGTGCAGACCGAGCCCGCCGCCGGGCTTGTCCTCGTCGTCCTTGCTCGTCAGAACCTGCTTCGCGTAGGGCACCGCACCCGGAACGAAGTGCGGGGTCAGGTCCGTGATGCTGGCGCGGTAGGTGCCGTCGAAGAAGTTTTCGACGCTGACGTGCACGAGGGTGAAGGGCGCACCGGCGGCCAGGCGGCCGTAGATGCCCGGCTTGGACGGAACGCGCACGCTGCCCTGCTCGAGAGAGATCGGATTCATTGAGCATCCTCTGATGTGGAACAGATGCAGGGACTCCAATTGTCCCTGCTGAAACGGGCGATTCGCTGGAGA
>JAJPJO010000285.1 GCA_021324135.1 Pseudomonadota bacterium | reverse complement strand
TCGCAGCACCAGCCGCGTTATTCTTCTGCTTGCTTCCGCTTTTACCTTTGCGAGCGGCCGGAATTTGTTTGACCTTCTGCGCAGCAGGCTTAGCGCCTTTCTTCTTTTTCGTGCCGGCGCTCGTTTGAGTCGCCATACTCGGGTTGATTTGCTGCCTGACCTCTTGCATCCGCATACGCTGCTGCTGGATAGCCTGTTGCTGCAGTTGCTGCTGGCGCACTTCAAGAGCTTGCTGCTTGGCCCACAAAGAGGATGTAGCGGAATTCTGAAAATTCTTGGCGACAACGGCCACGGCTTTTGAAGATTCACTCGAGCCGCTGTTGTAACCATCGCCGGACTGCGCATCGACTGGCAAGGTGCAGGAACAAATACAAACTACAAATAGGATGGAAGGTAACTTCATTTCAATGACTTGGGCTGTAATAAACAGTTCTATCGTACTCCACTTTGCGCAACTGAGGTGGACATTTTAATCTCGGACGATGGCGTTTATTGGTCCGGCAGGTAGGGTGTGCTGCCTTCAATTTTGCGCGCTTGGATTTATCCCCTGCCTGCGTAGTTGAACAGCATCTCACTCCCATACTTAGGAGCCTGTCGGGCCGACAGCTCTTAGGCTCTGACATACATTATTTGTAAAATCTTAAAGCGACCAAAAAATGCGACTCTGAAGATATTGATGAATAGTGGCTTTACAGAAATCTGTCGCAGCTTCGCTAGATGAGAATTTGACATAGAAATATATGTCACAACCTAAGGGCTTCGCTGCACAAACCAAGCTTCGTCGATAAACTGAACGACGAGTCCGTACAGGCATCATCCTATAGGCTGATGTCATTAATGGAATGAAATTATTTCCTCACTTCGACGACCATTTTCCCGTCATCGCAGTCATCTAAAACTCATGCCACGGCAGATCTTTCAGAGTATTAAACGCGGCATCGACTGATGGCGATGCAAAATAGGTACTATGTATGAAATAGATCACGATGGGAAGCGGTACTAACCAGATGCATCTCAGATCAGTAGAAACGACACCGAATCCAAATAGCATGAAGCTCAACCTGCACGAGGAGCTGCCGCTGACGGCTACTTACACGCTCGAAAACAAGTCAGGTTGCCCGGATTTCGTTGAGCTGCTTTTGCAGATCGATGGTGTTAAGAGTGTCTTTGTCTGCCATGACTTCATTACGGTGAATCGCGATCCACGCACAGACTGGCAGCCAATCCTGGAGAAGGCGACGGCGATCTTTTCGCCCGGCGAATTAGAAGCTGTGAAGACCAGCGATTCAGAAACAGCGAAAGTCGAAGATGAGATCGAGACACATCGGAACGCGTTCGAAAAGGAAGGGCAAGTCCATGTCCTGGTGCAAACATTTCGCGGAGTGCCAATCCAGGTTAAAACAACGGACGGACAGGGTGAGTCGAGAGTGAGCCTGGGAGAACGTTTTAACGAAGCAGCCTTGTCGATTCAGGAAGCAACCGCTGCGGATTATCTTAAGGAGCGATACTGGGCCGATCATGGTGTTCGCTATGGAGAGCGCGATGAGATAGCCGAAGAAGTGGCAGACGAATTGAGAGGCACATTCGATGAGGAGGCGCTTGGACGTATCCTGGCGGAGGCGCTTGGAAATTCCGAGCAGGCAAGTGGTAATACTCGTTCCTTGACAGATCGGCTCCAATCAGACGATTGGCATCAGCGCCTGGCTGCCATTCAGCAGCTCCCATCTGATGAACAGTCAATTCCACTTTTTGCTCGAGCCCTGCAGGACTCCAACCCGCAGGTTCGCCGACTGGCCGCCGCCGCGCTTGGCACCACTGGTAGTGCGGCTGCTGTCGAGCCACTTTGCGATGCGGTGCTGAACGATCCAATGGTTGGAGTGCGCCGCACCGCCGGTGATGCGCTGTCCGATCTCGGCTACGCAGCGGCCGAACAGGCTATGTGCCGCGCTCTCTCGGATCAGAACAAGCTGGTCAGATGGAGAGCGGCTCGATTTGAATTCGATGTGGGAACCGAATACGGTCTGCCGTTTCTCGAGCGCGCCCGGGCTGACGCCGAGTTTGAGGTTCGCCTTGAAGTAGAAGCCGCCATACAGCGCATACGCGGCGGAGGCGCCGGGTTCGGACCCGCCTGGAAGCGTATCGTCGAAGGATGATTGATTAAATAATATTTCCAATTCCCTGGACTCATGCGCAGCTTCTGCTGATAGCGTAAAGTTATCATTCTGGCCTTAATGGTTATACACCAGTGATCTCCCTTTAATTGGAAGCTTTGAATTATGATGCCTCATTCTTTTGACCGTACGTGGAAGTCTAATTTGAAGGAGCTGCTGGCCGAAATCACGGGATGCGATGTCATACCATATGGATATTGCAACTTCGGACGGGAAGCGCAACCAGACGCCATTTCTGCCATTGTGGAAGGACCCGAGGTCGCCCCTTCGCTGGTCCCCACACTAGATCCCTCGGTAGAGGAAAAAGCATACGAATATCTCGAACGAATTCGCGCACGTTTGCCGGAAGGGTTCGTGGCATATGTCGGGACGACACGATGGTTGGCTCCGCTCGTCGACAAAAGGGAAACCGACTTCACAGCCTCAAGCCCGGATGCAGAAGCAAAACCTTCATCAGGCAGCCAGCCGGTTGGGGACTACCAGAGCGTCATCAACAACTTTGTAGCAGGCGGAGCCTTCAAGAGAGTGACAAGGAAAATGCAGCCTCGATTGGGAATCGAGCTTGCCATCGGACCCGGCAGCAGTCAGCTGGATATCCCCAGGTTGGCAAAAACCGTTTCGCTGGATGACGGATTGACCACTGAAGATATCGTCGACAAGCTTCATTCACTCGACGAGCGCTTCGGGATCAATATTCTGCATGCAGCCACAGATACGCTCTCTTTTGAACTACTAGCCCGGGCGAGCAATCCTGTCGAGCTAGCCGAAGAGATATTCGAGTTTTGCCCGGATCTGCAATGCACTGAAACGGTTGAGCAGTATGCCAAAAAACTGCAAGGAGAGAAGGGACACGTTGAGCTCTGGTGGGATTGATTCGGCCATTTTTGCAGATGCAATCAATCTGATGAACCAATGAAGAAGTACGATCCGTGTCCATGCGGCAGCAAGCTTTTGTATCACAAGTGCTGCAAACCTATTCATGAAGGTGCGCCGCCACAAGACGCTTTAGCGCTGATGCGTTCTCGCTATTCAGCATATGTACTCGGACTGTGCGACTACATCATCGAAACCACGCACCCGGAAAATGTCGTGCGTCGCACCGACATCGATGCCTGGAAAAAAGAAATAAATCAGTTCTGCAAAACGACACGTTTCGTAAGCCTCGACGTACTGGAAGTCGTCGACGGAGAAGACCAGTCCGTCGTAGCCTTCAGGGCGAACATGTTTTACAACGAGAAAGACGTTTCCTTTACCGAACGCAGCACGTTTGAGAAATTAAATGGTCGCTGGCTCTACAAAAGCGGTGAAGTTGAACCCTGACACGTCCGTCCATAAGAACCAGGCATGCGGTCTATGCGCCGAGGAATAAGATAATGTTGAGATGCCACGGAGTAGCAATCAATAACATGAAACTTTTGTTCGTCTGTTTGGGAAACATCTGCAGATCCCCTCTCGCAGCAGCAATTATGGCAAATGTTCTAAAGGAACGCGGGGTCCATTGCGTAATTGAATCGGCTGGAACTGCTGACTGGAACGTAGCGCAGCCTGCCGACCTCAGAGCAATAAAAGTGGCACGGGCGAACGGCATCGACCTGAGCGTCCACCGCGCCCGCCAACTGCGTCGCGAGGACTTCGATAAATTCGACCATATTATCGTGATGGACCGAAGCAACGAAAACTTTGTTCGCAAGATGGCACCACCTGCGATGCGCAATAAAATTCGCCTGATCGCAAAAGGCACCGAAGTGCTGGATCCATACCACCAAGATGAATCTGCATTTGACGAACTTTCTAGACTATTATATGAATACTGCAACGCGCTCGCCGATGACCTTCAACTCTGAGCTACTTTCTTTACTACATACACCTCTTTGAGGGACTCAATTGGATGCCATGAAAAAATCCAGCTCCCTGGCAGAGCTCATTTCATCGTAATCGCTGTGTTTCTTACCATTGCAGCAAGCCAGTCTACCAGAACTGAGCAGGAGATCAGCATCCGCATATGTCATCGATGCGCATTTGGATCGTCGCCGTACATCTTCAATTCTTTGCTCGCTGCGCTGAGTCATGCTAACCTTTCTTGCGCCTTGTAGTAGTTTTCAGCTGCAACTGTGCCATCGCGCACCCAGACCGGAGCTATTGAATCACTCTCTTTTATGATTGCTAGCTGGTGCGCCAACTCTCTATTTAAGGCACGACCAATTTCAGATCTGGTGGCAACATCTCTCAGGTCCATCCTGGCGAAAAGTTCAATGCTCGCCTTCGGTTTGTTTACTATGCCAATCTCCAGTTGTCCTCAGCATTCTCAACCGCTGAAGTTGGAAATCGCACTCTTTGATACAGTCCTCAAGTTCCTTCGGACCTTCGTCGGGTCTGCACGAGCGCAATAATTCAACATGCACCGCCCGCGAACTGCGCAGAGCTTTTTCTGCTTCATCGTACCTTTTGGCCGCTAGATAATCTCTGCCCAAACCCAAAAGACCAGCCGCGCGAATCGCTTGCCAATCTCTGGCTTTGGGTCGCTTCGTCGGTATTGGTCCGGCCGCGAGTGCTTTCTCTGCCTCTTCAAACTCTCGAATAGCTGCCTTTTTTAGCCCGAGCGCATCATAGCTTTCCGCCAGACGTACCTTCAAAGGAGGAATCTGGGATTTTAATCCATTCTCTTCGGCATATTTGATCCCATCTTTGTACTCGTATTCAGCCTCGACACCTTTCTTTCCGCCCATGCGCATGTACATATCGCCGGCGCCGCGCTTGTAGCCAATGCACATGTCCATGTCCTCGTCATTATGCTTTTGCCTGAGGACGGCTGCCGCCTTACTGAAGTAAATGGCTGCATGTTCGTAGTCACCCTCTTTTTTGCAGCTCTCAGCTTTGTTTGCAAAAATTCTCGCTTCGTCTCTCTCGTCGTCTAAAGTGATTTTCCTCACCTTATCGTCATTAACAACCTTTTGTACTTTCGAGAGGCTTAGAACGGACTGCAAATCAGATTTTTCTGATTCCGATTTAACTGGCTCTTGCCTTAAACTCATTTTGGCCGGCTCTCGCTTTACTGCTGGATGTTGAGCCGATAAATACACTACTGCCGGAACAAGCAGAATGATTGCCAGCAGAGCCGCAGCGGCTGCAACTTTGCCGGCGGAGCCCTCAGGCAAAAATATCATACGATCGGCACTTGCAAGCGGTGGGGCATGTGTGCTCTGCCGCACCAAATATGGTGCGGCAGCCGCATCGGGGTCAGCCATCAGTTCCGGCCGAGCCCCCATATTCGATGCGATCTCTCTGTTCTCGGCACAATGCTTTAACGCAGCCTCCAGATCGGCCATAGTCTGAAATCGCATAGATGGTTCTTTCGCAAGGCAGGTCTGTACTAGCGCTTCCAATGGATCTGAAACGCCGAAGTCCGGATTTACATCTGAAATGAATGGAGGGTCTTCGCTTACATGCTTATGCAAAATTTCCAGAGCGTTCCCGCCGACGAAAGGAACACGCCCCGACAACGCCTCGAAAATAACGCAACCAAGGGAATAAATATCGGAACGGGCATCGCAACGTTCTCCCTGCAATTGCTCGGGCGGCATATATTTTGGTGTTCCAACTGCGGCACTGCCGGAAGAGTTGTTAGGGACGGCATCTGCAATCGTAGCAATGCCGAAGTCAATAATGTGCGGAATGAATCCGCCATCCTTTTCAGTGATAATGATGTTCGAGCTCTTTATGTCTCTGTGAAGAATCCCGCTTTCATGACATTTGGCCAGTGTCGATGCGATTTGAACAAACAGATCGACGGCGATGCTTTCTGCCAGCGGTCCTTCCTCAGCAATATGTTCCGCCAGTGTTCTCCCTTCCACATATTCCAACACCATATACGGTGCATGCGCTTCTGTGAATCCGAAATCTATAATGGAAACGACATTGGCATGTTGGAACTTGGCAGTAATTTTAGCCTCGGATTGGAACTGCTCAAAATGCTTCACAAACGCGCCATTTAAGATTTTCACGGCTACAAGCTTATCGAGATGATTATCATGACAGAAGTAGACAACACCAGTGCCGCCTTCGCCCAGCTTCCTGAGGAGCGTGTATCGACTCAACGGGAACTCAGCAGTGTTCAAGGTAGGTTGAGGAATTTGACAGGTGCAACTTGCGTCGCTGAGAACCCATTGAGTAAAGCTGCCTGTTTTTTCCTCGGCATTTATCTCTTTTCCGCAATTCAGACAAATCGCGGCTTTGCGCTCCAATTCACCTTCGCAACGGCAAATGCCCACCCACTGGGTCAAACTTCCCGTTACATCAGGCGCCCTCGGTTGCTTACAGATTCTGCAAATAGTCCGATCTTGTGGTTTCAATTTCGATTATTTTCTATAAAGATCAACCAGTTGGTTTGCTTATTCGTCTTCGATCGGTCATTCCCTATGCTCACTATATCAGCTGAACCGGGATCCCTATACCAACCCTCGTCCCAGGCTCCCATATCTGTGTACAATGCATCTTCGACTCCCATGGCAGCAAGATCATCGTTGAATTCTTTAAAGGAAATCGGCGTGACGCTCTCGACTATGCCTTCGCGGCCGTCCTTGAATTTAGCGATCGCCCGCATCTGGAAGATCTTCTTGTCTTTGAATCGAGCCGGCACTCCTTTCTCCACCAGCTGAAACTGTTGGAACAGTGATGCTTTGTCGCGCACCAATGACTCGATGAACTCCTCGGTGAAACAGGCTCCATGGGATGTTGGGAAGATATTGAACTTGCCGTTGCGAATCAAAAGTGCTCCGCCGATGGGCTTAGAGATACCCCTGGCATTCTTCACTTTCCCATTCAGCGCGTTGATACCAACTACGGTGCCGGTCGTCGACGTGAATGCGGCTGGAATGCACAACTTGATCTTCTGATCGCTCTTGCTCGGTCGCGTAGTTGTCCAGCCGACATCCAGATCGTTTTTACAATAGAAATGATAGGACGTGCCGTTGGTGGCGCCGGTTATCGAAGTTATCGACAATCCCTTTGCCCAGGCCGGCACGAGTAAGAGCAACGAGCCTGCAATCGACGCCAGAAAGACGAGTGTGAGCTTATTCAACATCTTTTGCAAGTTCGTTCATTCTGTGCAATTCATCCATTCGGAATGAGGCAGCGCAGGCTCCGCTAATATCTGCGGCTTCCCTAATTGCGCCGGCTTCCGCTAATGTCCGCCAGCTTCGCTCGCCCCCGGCATGGGCAGTTTGCCATCGGCTCCGCTTGTCAGAGCTAAGAACTCAGGATCTTTAGCAATCGAGGAGAAAACGGCGTCCACTCTGGCTTCCATCATTTCCTTGCTGCGTACCGATGCGTTCCTTTCATATTCGAAGAAGTGTCGCTTCAAGAGCTCGAGCGCTTTGTCACGCTGCCCTGTCTGGGCATAGATGGCAGCGAGATTGTAGCTGGCGGGCAGAATGTTTTCATGCTCGCGTGCGATTTTCAGAGCCTCATCCTTTTGACCGGCAGCGGCTAGAAACACCGCCGAGAAAATCAACATGAACGGGTCTTCAGGAGCGAGCTCCAGCGCTTTCTTAGTATAATCGGCAGCCTTTTGATGATCGCCTTCGCTGTTCCAATAAACGGCGAGATTTCTGTAGCAAATGGCCAGCGGATAAGTCTGGGCAGATTTCTCCATGAGGGCGAGCCCGCCTTTGAAGTCGCCGTCATGAATGGCCATCTTACCCAGTCCGTGCAGTGCCACCGCCCGCGATAGCGGATCGGATTGCATGTGAATCACTTCATCGAAAACTTCGCGAGCTTCATCCCAGTCACCGATGTGATGCCGGTAGAGTTCGCCGAGAAAGCGCAGAGGCACTGGATCTGCAGCATCCATGCGATGGGCGGCCAGATAGAATGATTTGGCGCGAACGAAATTCGACGCTTCTTCGGCCTTCAATCCCTCGGTCATCAAACGCACTATTGCAGCGTTGTCTTTGAGACGAAATCTTTCCGGCTCCAGGCTCATGTCGCCTACATCTTCGACGCCGAGCGATTTTAACCGTCGCGCCGCTTCTCGACCCATGCGAGGGAAGAGGCATTTATTTTGCAGAACCGAACGGAAGTCCTTGATGGCACCCTCTTTGTCGCCGCCGTCCTGCTTTGCCTTGCCGCTAGCCATCAAAGACTTCGTCTCCTCAGCCAACTTCTGCACGGAGTTTTTCAGCAAATCTTCGACCGGCGCCACATCGACACCACTGACGGTGCCCTGAACTTTGCCCAGAACGGTACCGTCGGCTTTTGCCAACAGGACAAGCGGCGGTTTATCCTCGCCCATCAATTGCCCCGCTTGAGGATGGCTCATATCCAGGACCACAGCCGATACGCAGCGACTGGTGTACAAGGATAAAGTGCGTGAGTCACGCAACGTCGATTTCAGATACTCTCTCGGGTTGGCAGGAATCCAATATAAGATCAAGCCCTCCTTCGGGAGAGTTTCACTCGGAGCCAATCGCTTCCACGGCACTTCATACACGCGCTCGGCGCCCCCCAAGCCGCCGCCGCCGCCACCACCGCAGGTTGCCTGTCCCGGCGCCGAGATCATAAGACCGATCGTCGAAGCGACAAGCAAACCTACGATTCCTCTTTTCATACCGTTTTTCATGAAGTTAATTACTCCCTGCTGAACCAACAAATCTATCATGAAAAAGCCGAATCCTTACAGACTCCCCTTTCTGCGAACCTTACATTCTGCGCCTTTCAACCATGCGCATGACTGATTCGGCATCATATGCCGGCGTTGAGCAAGTGCCGTCGCCGCAGGAAAAGGCGGCTGCCTTTTTCAACTCAGGATATTCAACATCCATATTCGGCAGATTGCCTTCGTTTTTGTCGTACCACTCCACGCGCCTGTAGACCGACGGGCTCTTGAGCGCCGCCCGGAACAAAGCGGCAGCATTCGTATCGGCTTTGGAACCGACGACCGTCAAATGAAGCGGTGCATTTGATATCTCCCGATCAGCCAGCAAGATTCCGGCGACCAGGAATTTCTTCGTGCGAGCAATCTCCGGCGTAGCGAGAAAACGCATCGACTGCTCCGACATCTTCTTATATGACTCATTACCGGTGTAGCGATAGAGCAAATTGCTGAAGCGTGCCAGCATGACGTTTTCTTCCAGCAAGGGGTCGGGCCTGGCCACCTTGCTCGTGCCGGGATCGGCAGTGAGATAACCGGCGGCAACTTTCGCCGCACCGCCGGTAGTGCCTTCATTGCTGAAGTGTTTAGCAATGAAATTCGCCGACTCTTCAGCGCGATTTAACCACTTGCGATCGGCAGTCGCCTCGTAGAGCGCCAGGAAGGCTCTTCCCATGGCAAGCGAGTCGCCAAGGAAAGGACCGGCAGTATCGTTTGCGTCGTGCTTGAATCCGCCTCCGCTCAATGCTCGGTTGGCAATTACCCAGCTTGCCGCCGTCGTTGCGTAGTTCAAATAGGTCTCATCACCGGTCGCCATATAGAGGTAAGCCATTCCCGTAATTGCCCAGCCGTTTTCCCTGGCATAAATGTGCTTGTCCACGCGAGGAATGCCGCGCTTGCGCCTGCCGGCATCATCGAGCGCGAAGTAATCATCGCTGTGCTGACCTTGAATGAGATCGGCATCCTGACTCGTGTAGAACGCTCCCTCAGGTGAGGTGAGAAACGTATGCAGATAATTGGCGATGCTCTTCGCAGCCTTCAAGTAAGTATCGTCACCGTACAAGATACTGCCGAGCGAATAGACGCGCAGATTCTCGCCCTGCATTTGCATAATCTTCTCATAGTGCGGGTGTTCCCAATCGCCATCAGTGGAGTACTGATAGACACCGCCCCAAACAGGATCGAGCAAATTGAGCTGGGCACTCAGCGTTTGCCTGGCGCGCTTCTCCGCATCCTTGTCTCCCTTCAATCCGAGATCCATGGAATACTCTACGCTGTCCCAATCGAGGAATTTCTGGTAGGTTCCCCAGGCACCATATTTAGTATCGTATCCTTTGACGTGCTTATCATTCAGTTCTTTTCTCAGCTCTTCATTCAATGAGCTTTGCT
Source organism: Pseudomonadota bacterium (assembly GCA_021324135.1). Taxonomy (GTDB): domain Bacteria; phylum Cyanobacteriota; class Vampirovibrionia; order Obscuribacterales; family Obscuribacteraceae; genus JAJPJO01. The sequence goes on along the minus strand of JAJPJO010000285.1, from coordinate 27,199 downwards.
CTACGTATTTGGTTTCCTTTCCCGATCCCTCTTCGGCTGCCGGATTCGCCACAACACCTTTGAGCAGCGCCGTCATTTTGGCAGGCGCCATGAAACCGCTCCGTTTGCGAATCTCCTTGCCGTCGGGACTGAAGATAATCGTCGCAGGCCAGCCGTAGTCTTCGTATTTGTGACTCAAGTCAGGGCGAGAATCCTGATCGACTTTGACGGCAATGAATTTCGAATTGAGCAGTTTGCCGACCTGCGGATCGCTGTACGTTTCTTTGTCCATGACGTGGCACCAGTGGCACCAGACCGCCTCCAGGTCAAGCAGAACAAACTTCTTCTCGGCCCTGGCTTTTTCAAAAACAGAATCATCCCAGGACTGCCAGCGCACGGCACCGGTTTTCACCGATTCCTCCGCAAGCACCGGCGGAGCGGCGCAGATTATCTGGGCAGGCGCCGCAATCAGCGCGCTAAAAGCAACAGCTACTGTGACTGCTGAAATCTTTGCTTTCATCTAGATTAAACCCCTAGTTTCGACCTGATCCATATAAGGAATGAATGATATCACCAGATAGTTAGACCGGCTTGATTTGAGGCTCGGCGGCCTGTACAGGCCGAAACGCAGCAGGCTGTAGGCTCACACATTTTAAGTTAGATTCGGCATCACTTGTCATCGCGATGCTATAAGATGCAGAAGTGGCGAAGTGAACCTCTTTTGCAAGTATCACGCGGCCTGTACTAAATTGCGCGCGCAAATGTGCGCGACGTCTTGCCAACCGAAGTTTCGCTCTATCTCAGACGCTTGAGGAGACTGAATTCTTCGATTGCCTGTATGCGTGTTTCGTTATTTGTTATGTGTGCACAAATCAATTGCAGAACTTTTGATATTGCTGTATTTTTAGCTTTACTCGCGGTATCCCAAAGTAAACAACGCGCAGAACCCTGACGGTTCTGCCACTTTACCATGCAGGATGCCAAGTATGAAAACGAGGGCGGAAAAAGTGGATTACAGATTAGGTGAGCTCCTTGTAGATCTCGGTGTCACATCAGCAAGCCAGGTCGACCGTGGACTTCAGGTCTCGCAGTACACAAGTCTGCCCCTGGGCAAAACGCTCGTCATGCTCGACCTCGTTCCCGACCGCGTTATAAGAAGCGTGGTCGAAGCGCAATCGATGTTGCGCGATCGCCTGTTAGAGTTGAAGCAAGCCAAAGAAGCAATCAACATCGTTAAGCGCAAAGAATGGAGTTTCGCTGACGCGCTTGTTTCGCTGGGCGTGGATGCAAGCGCTACGCGCGGCACACGCCTTGGAGAATTACTAAAAGATGCCGGCAAAATCACAGAAGAGCAGTTGGATTTAGCCTTGAAGATCTCTGATTACTCAGGCTTGCCGCTTGGTCATGTAATGGTTTTGCTCAACCGCATCACTGAAGACAAAGTGCGCATGACGCTCGCTCTTCAGCGCGAGTTGCGCGCCAATAATTTAGAGCGGCGCGATGTGATTCGCCGATTGCAAAAGGAGCAGGATGCCGACACGACTGCAACCGGATTGCCTGCTGCCGCTCCCAATACAACTGTAACGCTGTCGCAAAGTGGTGTGCACGCGCTTTTGAAGAGCGGTTCGCACGCTGCGTTCGATGCGTCACTGGAAGCGTTGTTCGAGGCTCAAGATGCTCAACAAGCTCAAGATGCGCAGCAAGCCGAAGATGCTCAACAAGCCAAAGATGCTCAACGAGCCCAAGATGCGCAGAAGTGGAAGGAACATTCGACTCAGAGTCATGAGCAGTTTGATGCCAAAAGCGACGTCGACTTCTCGGATATTGATGAAGCCTGGCACAACCTTAGCAAGGGACAAGCGAGTCAATCGTTTGAAACGTACGACTTCGCTCCGGTCAAGGACGTGGAGCCATCACGAATTAGATTGGGTGAACTGCTGGAAGCAGCCGGCATTGTAGACCGTGAAGATATCAATGATGCCATGTTGATGTCGACACAAAACAACAAGATGCTGGGAGAGATTCTGCTCGCCAATCATCGCATTTCAGAAGACATTCTTACGGCGGCGCTACGGCTTCAATCGATGCTCTGGGCTGATCGAATCATACTGGAGAAGGCAGTTCACATCCTGCGCGAAGCGCACCTCATAGCCGGCTTGTCAGAGCCTTCGACAAGAGAAAAGACCGCCACCGCATTTGATGGCATTGACGCGCAGTCAATCTCGTTTTACGAGTTCCTGAAGCTCACCGGCTATTTAAATAAAGAACGCCTTATCAACACCATCGAAAAAATCATGGACGAGCCGAGACTCCTGGCCATAGCCATGAAACACGCCAAGCGCGTCCGAAATATCGAAGGCGACTATGTGCGCGAATCAATCGAGCTTGCGCTGCAAGATGCCTCGACGCTTCGCTTTCTGATAAACGAAATCGAACCACGCGATCGCTCGATAGTCGACTCCGCTCTCATCTTCCACCAGCTCGTCCAGGAAAATAAATTGACTTTGTGCCAGGCACTGGTGAACTTCAGCATCAAAAGCCACGGAATCGACACGGATATCATTCCGGCAAAATCAACGCTGGCAAATATCTAGACAACGCAAGCATTCGGCTTTAGCTGGTGTATCTCGCTTGCGAGTCCTTAGGACGTGACATATCTATATGGGTCAAGATCTTAGATAGCGAAGCCACGCTAGACCTGGAAAAGCAAGTGAGCATCAATGTTTCGAGGGTTGCTCGTTTTGGCCGTTTTAAAATTTTACAAATAATGTATGTCACACGCTAAGAGAAAAAATGGGGACTCGAACGCCGTCTACTGAGTGTTCCTCAGAGGGACACGCGCGTCTTCATTTTGCTCCGCTGTAATAAATATGGATTTGCCCAACCTTGTAGAATCAATTTAACTCAAGCCGCCCGAGAAAATTGTCATTGCAAGATTTTCTTTCGCCATCCTTTGCCATCACAGGTTTAACACAATCGATCAGTAAGATATACAGTAGGCACATTTCCCTCCAATCGAGTCAATAGATATGAACGGCATGTTCTCCCCGCGTAAGCGCCAAAACGCGCTTGCTGCCCAGGTTTCGTCGTCCTCAAGATTTCGCCTGTCGGGCTGCTACAGGACAAAATTCTCCACGAGATACTCACCGCAATTTGCGGCGCGCATCTCACTGGCGCTTGCTGTGGGCTTATCGACCTCATGTTGGCATATGGCGTCGGCAGGCATGCATCCATTCAGCTCATCGCAAGTCGCAGCGATGGCGTCTGCCGGCGTGCATCAAGGGCAGTATCCCGATTGTTGGTTTGAGGCTTCCCTGGCTGCGCTCGCAAATTCGCACAAGGGACAAAAGCTGATAGCAGACATGATTACTGAGAATCCCGATTCAAGCTTCACCGTCGTTTTCCCCGGGGATAAATCGCGGTCTTTCAAAGTCGAGCATGAGACATCGGGCAAAATCTGCAACCGAGCCCGCTGGGCAAATATTATTGAGGCAGCCTCGCGGCAGGAGTTTCCAGACAATGACGCCGGCGATCGACCTTCGCGCGGCCGGCCGAAGATCAAAACCGGGCTCTCCGTGCTCACTGGTAAAACGGCCAACTTACTGTCGATAAGCAGCAGCAATTCCACTCAACTCGAGCATCTGATCGAGGATTGCATTAGCCGCGGCAACCCTGCCGTTCTTTCAACCAAATCAATTGCCGAAATCAGCTCGCTCCCGGCGGTCATCCTGCCAAGTCATGCTTATGCATTGATTGGCTACGATTCGAAGAGCAAAACGCTGACCTTGCGAAATCCCCTCGGCGACTCGGTCGAGCGTCAATTCGCCAACCAGGCTGAGCTTGATATAGCAAATGGAGTTGAGCCCAACGAGGATGCATGTCCCCTTCCGCTTGCCGGACAAGAAAGAGCAGGCGTGAAAAATCTGGGCGATGGTCTCATTCGTGTAAAATTAGCCACGCTCAAGCAGTACGGGAGATTCATCTCCTGGTCGGCGTTGTGACGAAAAACGATCCATAGATCGAACAAGTTAAGAGCAGTCTCTCAGCGGCACTTCCTGGGTATAAACAGACCAAGCTGTGCTTGTATAAACTTGTGTACAGAGCTGAGCAATGCTCGAAGATCCGGCGCCTATGTGCAGTGTTTGCGGAAAGCAGGTCAACCACCAGGGACCTGCCACATTTACGCAATGGATTTTTGCCGATAAAAATTGCCGGTGCAATATGCCGAAGCAGCAAAGCAGCCTTTCAGAGACACAGAAAGGCATGGCTCAATCTGCAGCAGAAGCGCAGGCGGTGCTCTGCAAAACTTGCGGCAAAGAGATTAGCGCGACAAAACGCGGCAGTATCACGCAGTGGATTTTTTCGGCGGACAGCTGTCGCTGCCAAATGCCGACGCCGATGAATGCAAGTGAAAGAACGCCGGCTATCGGCGCCGCCTTGATTAAGATGCCTGCCTTCTCGTTTGAGGAAGAAATTGATACAGAGGGGATAGATGTTGATCCCACTTCCTTTCCGATCGATAGATATAAGCCCATCCGCTTCCTCGGCAAAGGGGCGATCGGTGCGGTTTATCTGTGCCACGACAGCATCCTGCGCAAGAATGTTGCAGTCAAATGTTTGCTTCGGATCACCGATATCCATGTAATCTCGTTCCAAACAGAAGCGAAGTGCGCTAGCAAACTGCACCACCAGAGCATTATCGAGGTGCTGGATTTTGGCACTACCTCCGGTGGCACTCCGTTTATGGTGATGGAGTATTTCAAGAGCATAAGCCTCGAAGAGATGATCAAACAAACCGGGGCACTCAGTCCGCAAACAGTCATCGCCGTCTTCGAGAAAATTTGCGATGCCCTCTCATATATGCACGAGCATGGGGTTTTTCATAGAGATCTAAAACCTTCCAACGTCCTCATATCGGCGGATGGAAATTCAATTCGCATCATCGACTTTGGACTGTCCAAAACCACTCAAGACATTCAAACAAAGACAATTATCGATAACACTATCCTCGTCGGAACACCTGCCTACATGAGCCCCGATCAAGTCGCCGGCCTGCCATACGATGCGACATCCGAGGTGTATTCGGTCGGCTGCATGATGTTTGAGGCAATAACAGGTCGCGCGCCATTTCAAGGTGAAACTGCCATTGAAGTCTTGGGCAAGCATGCCAAAGAGGAAGCACCGCCGCTAGTGGCAGACGCGACATCGCCGGGGACGCCGCTTTGCGCCGTGATAGCCAAATGCCTCAATAAAACAAAGGCGGCAAGATATCAATCCATGAGGGAGCTGCTGGAGGCTCTGAGAGGTTGTGCAGGCGAGGCACCTTCAGTGCCCGGGTCGCCGCCCGAGCCTCTCGAGTCACAAAAAGCGCATCAGAAGCCATTCCTTGCACTGACTGTATCAGCCACGTTGATCGTTCTTCTTTCTTGCCTGGCGGTATTTAAGCTTCTGCTTGCGCCTGTCACCACGAACTCGAATTCAGCGGATTTGCACTCCACCGGCGCTCAAAGCGTTAAATCCGAAGCCACGGCGGTGGTCTCCGACTCTGAACAACCTGATTTAAGTTTCATTGGCCAGGGCGACAAACGAGCCGAGCACGGCAACCTCGTGATAGATGGCGGGAACGTAGCCGAAAAGCTGAAGCGCGCCCGGGAATCACAGTACAGTTTCCAGATAATCGATATTCGCAGGAGCGTTCTCGAGCCTGCAGATTTTGAATTAATTTCCGAGTTCCGGCCCGTGAGCGTTTTTCTGACCTCTTGTAGTGGTATCACTGACAATACCATGAACGCTTTGTCAAAAGTCACTACCATTCAACAATTGTGTTTTCTGTCATGCCAGGGAATTTCACCCAAAGGCGTTTCATACCTTGCCCGACTGCCCGAGCTCTCCAACTTGACTTTGCGCGACTGCAACATGTCGGACCTCCATCTGAAGCAGCTCAGGCACCTGCCCAAAATTCACCTTTACGACTTATCACTGAATCAAAAGGTGACGCTCGACGGACTTAAGCTATTATCAATCAAACCCAAGTCTGTGTGGGTGCTCATCGGTGACAAGGACCCAATGAGCGCACGCCTGTCTGCAAGCCAAGAAAACGAGATATTCCAAAATTGGAGAATTAAGCTGGTCAAGAAGGCCTATACCGCAAATGAAGTAGTGCAGCAGTGCTCCGGAGTTCTCAAAGAGCTGGATCCGTTGAACAGCAGCGCGCCCCGTTAAGCTTTAGCGTTTTGTCTTCCTCCTTAAAGATCGCACTTTCGGGTATATAAGAACAGGTCATCCGTTCCGCTTAAAGCAGGAAGCCTTATGGCAGGAAACGAAAATGCTCAAGCTTCAAAGCCTGACCCGTTCAAGGGCAAGGTTCTGGACAAGTATTTGCTGATTGAACGGCTCGGATCCGGTGGCATGGGCACTGTGTATCGAGGGGAGCAAACGATCATCAAACGGCAGGTGGCGGTTAAGTTGCTCGCCTTTCGACTGATCAACGACGAGATCAATGTTAAGCGCATCACGCGCGAAGCAACTGCCATGGCAAACCTGAATCATCCTCACATTGCCACCATTTTTGACTTCGGTTTCTCATCTGAAGGGCAACCATATATGGTGATGGAGCTGATCAATGGGAAGAGCCTGAAAATGTTGCTCAAAGAGTGCAAATATCTTCCGCCCGAGAGAGCCATGCGGATCGCGATTCAGGCAGCGGATGCAATGGAATACGCGCACAGCCGCGGGCTCGTCCACCGCGACTTGAAGCCTGACAATTTGATGCTCGACTTCGACCAGCCCGGCGACTTCGTCAAAGTTCTCGATTTCGGTATTGCGAAAAAAGCGGATGAAACTATGGGTCTCACCAAAGCTGGAGACGTCATCGGCAGTCCACTCTACATGAGCCCTGAGCAATGCACCGGTCAGAAACTCAATCTTCGATCCGACATTTACTCGCTTGGAGTGATCCTGTACGAAATGCTGACGGGCGTGGTTCCCTGCCACGGTGCCACTTTGTTTGAAACGATTGATAAGAAGACGAAGGAAGGCGCTCCGCCGTTTCCCCCGCATTTGGCTCACCTCAAGGCTCTGGAAGGACTCACCCTGGCCTGTCTCTCCATAAATCCCGACGATCGCCCGCCTTCCATGCAGTTGTTGAAACAAGGACTGGAAGCGTTGCTGGTGAACTTTCCCGTTCAAGCAATGGGCGGCATGGCTCCATATAGTGGCGCGCCAGGAAGTGGTTATCCACAACACGGTGGACCCACAGGGCAAAACGCACAGCAATATGGCGGCATACAAACGGGCACTGGCCCACAATATGGCATGCAGGGGACCGGGCAATACGCTCCTCAACATAACGGCATGCAGACAGTCAGCGGCCCGCAGTACGGCGTTCAATCAACCGGACAATACATGCCGGGATACGCCAACATGCAGACCACCGGCGACATGCAGGCCGGCGGTGGTTCGCAAACTGGCGAGAGCGCTCCAATGCATGGAGGAATGCAGACCACGACGAACATGCAAGCCGGTGGTACTGGCGGCGCGCCGGCCAGACAATCCAGTAATCTGGTCGTCATTTTGGTCTGCGTCATATCGATCGTCGTTTTGTTCGCAGGCGGAGCGCTCGCTCTGTTCATGTTGACGCTGGGGAATGAGAAGGACACGCGAACGCAGGATCGCGAAGCAACCTTGAAAAAGCAGGCAGATGAATTGAGGTTGGAGAAAGAGCGGCTGCAGGCGGATAAGGACGAGCTGCAAAAAGCGAAACAGGTCGAAGAGCAAAAGGAAGCGCAAGTGGAATGGCAGAGAAAGCAAGACGATCTTAAAAAGGCGAACGAAGCCGAGCTGCAAAGGACGAGACTGGCTGCCGAAGGAAAACGCAAAGTTAAGAACAAGAAGGTACAACCGTACGATCAGAGCAGGACCTCGTACAGAGCCAGACAGCGCTATTCGAGCGGCTCATCAAGCAACAGCTCTTATTCGACTTCGAGCCCACCAATCAGCTCGTTCTCAAGATCCTCGCCAACAGCCCCGACGCAGCCGGCTCGATATGAGCCGGTTCAGACCTCACCACATGCGCCACCATCTCCCCCCGCTCCTCCAACACCTACCGCTGCCGCAAGTTTTTCCCAGAATTTGCCCCCGGCAGGCTCAAGTCCGTCCCACACAGGCTCGAGTCCGTCCCAGGCAGGCTCGCGACCGACCTTTCGCAACGGTAAACTTTTCAACAAGCTGAAAAACGTTGGCAACAAACTTCTCGACAAAGTGAACGATTACGTTCCCTGATGGAGCGTGCGAGCAATAAAACTTTCTGAAATAACTGGGATTATCCCGAAAGATTTCCGCCGGCAGATGATCAATAATGACCGAAGTGCATTGGGATTGAAAATGTTGAACATGTCGATTTTCACAAGTATAGAATTGTACGTCAGTACCGGCTGGCTGATTGCCTCCCTCATCCTCTTCGCTGTGCGTCTGAGGATGAGCAAATTTGAGACCAGAATTCCCCTCCAGTTCTATCTGGTGTTGTCATCTCTTTTGGGAGCATCCATAACTGTTTCATCGGCTCTTCATTATTGGTCTGTGCAATCATACCCACCATGGCTGCTTCCATGGATCTGTCTCTGGGGCCTCGTCTCCGTCTTCGTCTCAATGATCTCAGCCAGACGCTATTGCTTTTTGCCATACTCCTATGTCTTTGGTCTTGCTCTTGCGTATTATGTTGCTTGCTCTCCGTTTTACCACCTTCCGTGTTCGTATCTGGAGCTGACTTTTGGCATTTCCGTTTGCCTGTTTTCATTGTGGGCATTTCATTGGACAAGACGCCCTCAGAGTACTGGTGGGCGTCTCCTGAGGCTCTTCAATCCAACGAAGAAATCCCTGGCCTCAATTGGTTTAGCCATGGGTGCATTGATTGCACTACTTGGTGCAGCTTTTGGATTGATTGCTCACTAATGCTGTTCTGCACTGCCTATAGTATCACCCCAATGTAAACGCATCCGCCGATGTCATTTGCGACCCCTCGTCTGTTGCCAGTCTTGATAGCAGTCGGTTTGTTCTATCAAACCGAGCCGGCTACTGCGAACTCCGACAAAAGCCAAGCCTTCCCGATGACCGGAGCACCGGCGCAGGTAATGCGACCGTTCGAGCAAAGGTTTGTCACCCTCATGAAGAAATGGAGCATACCTGGGGCCTCACTCTCGGTAAGCAAAAAGGGGCATATCGTCTACTCGCGCGGCTTTGGCTGGGCAGACTTCAGCAAAGGCACGGCCGTTAATCCCGACAGTCTTTTCCGTATCGCGAGCATATCGAAATCAATCACTGCTGTTGCAGCGCTCAAGCTTGTACAGCAAGGCAAGCTAAAGCTCGATGAGAAGGCATTTGTCATCCTTGATGACATCCATGCCCTTCACCAGGAAAAGATGGATCCACGCATCAAAGAAATCACGGTAAGCGATTTGCTCTACTGTACGGCCGGTTGGAGTTCGAAGGACAGCGGCGATCCGTTGTTTGCTCCCCACCTCGAGGAGGCGGCTAAGGCAGCTGGTGTGGACAGCCCGCCAGGTTTAAAAACGTTGATCAGCTACTGGCTCGATCGCCCGCTAGATTTTGCACCCGGTCAATCCTGGGGCTACACAAACTTTGGATATGCAATTCTTGGAGAAATCATCGCCCGTCGCGCAGGCGAACCTTACGAAAAATTCGTTCGCGAAAAAGTATTGGCGCCGTTGGGAATCAAGACAATGCGCATTGGAAAGACTGTCGAGGCGTCTGCAAATGAAGTTGTGGACTACCCTTACCCTGGACAGCCACTTACTAAAAGTATCTACCCGGGCATTACCGAGCCAGTCAACTGGCAGTATGGCGGCGATTTTGATATGGAGACTATCGCGCCGGCTGCCGGCTGGATTGCTTCTTCGGTCGACCTTGTAAAATTTGCCAATGCCCTTCATTCTGGATCGAACGCTCCCGCTCTACTGACACCGCAGTTATTCAAAACGATGTTAAGCAAGCCTAATTCCCCATATTGGAATGGTAAACGCGGCTATTTCGCAATGGGATGGGAGGTCTATCCTGTCACCAGCGGTAGTGGCTACACATTCTCGCGAGTGGGAACATTGCCTGGCAGCATGGCTTTCCTGGTAAAACGATATGACGACACCTGCTGGGCCGTGGAGTTCAACTCTCGCCCCGAAGACGCTGACCGCTTCATCGATGAAGCCAAAAAACTGATCTGGGAAGAGCTCGACAAACCTGCGGTACGATCTGGTCTGCTCTGATGTTCGGACCTGAGCTCCGCGTTCTAAATCCAGATGGTGTTGAAACCTGCACCGACTAACGCATGAAGCGAATCACGTGCTGCTCTTTCTTCTTTGGTTCTTCCTGTCCTTTTTTGGCACCACCTCTGGTATTACCCAGATAACTCATCACGGCCGTCTTTTTTTCCGAAGCTTCTTTGCCGGTGTTCTTTTTGGCAAGACTGGAGCGCTTCGCTTCCTCACTCTCCAGTTTCTCCTTTATCCATATTTTGCATCTGGGGAAATACTTATCGACTTCGGTGTCGGCGGTCGATCCCATAATGTCGGATAAGTAGCAGGCGCAAACTTCTCCGGCGCCGGCATAATTGACCGGGTTGAGGTAGTACTTCAAGCGCTGCACTTGATCGGGTGGTATATCATCACGATCCTTTTCCCACTTCTTGCGGTATTCAGGATTGGTGGTTATCGCCAAACAGTCGTCCAGAGCGTGACCGAGCTGGTAATAAATCTCCTGGCGAAACTTGGAGGGATCCATTGGTGGTCCCAGTTCTTTGCTGCCAGCGTCGGTTGCGACGCGCTCCCAAAAATATATATCTCTATTGTATGTACGAGCATGCTCCTGAGCGAGCGTAATCTGTTCCATGCCCGGCTTGGATACATTGAGGGCATCGGGCCACTTATCGATGATGTTCGGACCTATGTTGATGGTGGCGTTTCCCTCATCCAGAATGTTGTAAATGTAGGAGGGCAGGCGTGACACCACGGTCCGGATCATCGCGACTGAATCCGGGCTTACAGGCGGATGGCCGATGACGGTCGGCGCAATGACCGTAATCCTATTGATCAGACCGCTCCTTATCGCGCCACCTGACAGGCTTCCACCGGATGCGGTTTTCGGCATTTTCGGCTCCTCCCTGTCTTGATTTTTGGGATCGAGGCGTTTGATGCAGAGCTCGGCGGTTTGCTCCGCGGGGCCACCTTTGAAAATTTTCTCTATCTCTCTGTACAAGAGAACTGCCTGTCGCCGCTCACCAACAGCCGCGTGTGAATGAGCCAGATGTATGTAATTGTCGGGCGAGCCGTTGCCTTTATCGAGAGCGGTCTGGAAATGTTTCAGGGCGCTGCGATAATTGCCCCGCTTGTACTCCGCCAGCCCATAGGCATATTCGGTGTCCGCCTCTGAAGCGGCGGCGGACTTTGGCGGAAAACACAAGGAGAGCAGAGCCGGCACCATATATAGTGCCATAATCACAAGCCGAATCCTGGGTGCCTCAATTGAAATGTTCATGGCAACACTCGCCTCTTGGCTGGCCTTTACCGGACCCCCTCCTCGAACCGCCTCCTCTTGGCAATGGTTATCGTGTACGAGGCCACTTTTTTGCGATTTTAGGCCTCATATACGACACTCATTGCCAAGAAGACACTGGTCGAACTGAGGCTTTGCGACGCATGATGCCAAAGTTTCGAGAAAGATGGCCGCCGAAAATTATATACAGACGACTATGGAGAAGCACAAGAGGTGGTTCTAATTGTTATTAAAGGCTCGGGAACAATTGCAAAACGCCCGGCGTCCCACTGCTCAGCTACGCGAAGCGCTCAGAAGCCTGATGGTGAATGAGAACGCCGGGAATTCGCGAACGTCCTTACCCTCTAACATTTTGGAGACTCTGAAATGATCAAGAAGACTATCACTCTTGCAATGGCAGCGGCTCTCTTTGCCGGCGCTTCGCTCTTTGCACAGCCAGCTAATGCCCAGGGTTTCTTGGGCTATGGAAACAATTACGGATACGCAAACGGTATGAATGGTATGTTCGGCGGCTGCCACAGACATCATCATCACCACTGGGCCCAAGGCTTAATGGGCAACAACTATGGTTATAACTACAACTCCAACGTCGGCTACAACCCATATATGGGAAACGGCTATGGACTGAACACGTTCGCCGGCGGCTATAATCCATACGCCAACGGCGCGTACAACAACGGCTATGGCGGCTACGGTTACGGCGCACCGTCGGTATTCGGACGCTTGCTCAACCGCTTCTAGTAGAGACCAATTCGAGAAAAACTGTTTGTCGCTCCTCGATCAGAGGCAGTCCTTCGGGGCTGCCTTTTTGCTCGGAGCCGATTGGCCGATCGCCACAGGCGATCACGGTTTCGCCAGCGCATTGCCTTTCAATTGTGTATTGGATCTGGGGCGATAACTCAGCTTTTTGTATTGCTCTTTATCTGCCGACGCTTCGCTTTTCTTGCCGGCTTTAGCATAGGCCAGGCTGCGATAATAATACGCCTCGCCGAGATTGGACTGCATCTCGATTGCTTTGCTCAAATCCTCAATCGCCCCGCCGTACTTGCGCTCCTTGTAGCGCGCCTCACCGCGATTGCAATACAATCCGGCCCGCCCGTCAATCTTGAGCCCGCTGTCGCAATCAGAAACTGCCTTGTCGAATTTTCTCAATTCCAGATAGCAGCAGGATCGCCCGATGTAGCTGGCCACGTGGTTAGGGTCGAGTTCCAGACTCTTAGTGAAGTCGGCAACCGCTTTGTTATAGTGTTTGAGATGGATCTGCATATTGCCCCGCATGCAGAAGAAGACGCTGGAATCAGGATGAGACTCCACCAATTTGTCGCAGACGGCGAGCGCTTCTTTGAACTTCCCGGCATCTTCAAGCTCATTGGCGCGATCGAATTCGGCATCGGAGCCCGACTGCTCCTTAGCGCCGGTTGCGGATTTATCGCCAGGCTCCTCGGCATCAGCTCTTAAGCCCCAATGCGAGATGGAAAACGATAAAAGCACGGCAGCAGCGGTTATGTAAGGTTTGAAGATGCGGGACGGCATGTTATCTACTCCTGCGAACAGAGCCATGTATTTTAGATTCAGCCGAACAGTATATCGGTTAGTCGGCCGAGGTTCAATGCCTGCCTGGCGATTGTCGACGCCGCCGAGGCGGGATGAAACGCACCATATGCGATACTGCATTCGACTTATCCCGGCAACTGCGTGCCGGCAACTCCGTGCTCAGAAAATTATTAGCGCTGCCAGTTTGCGGTTACCCTGTTGGACACGTCGTGCGCTTCCATTTCGTGCGGTTGCATGCGATAGTTTTCCCACCTCGTCACATCAGCGCTCGCGATCTCTGCATTTACAAATCGGAGGAGAATCTCATAGAGAGCGCGTCTTGAACTCTCATCGCCGCGCGCCGCCGATTTTCTCAGCTCAGTTACATAATCCGGCACCTGCGTCGAGCCGAACAGTTTATCCAGATTCTTCAAATTGCGATCGACCAGCACAAACGGGGTATCAGTCTCCAACTGGCTCTTCAATTTTCCCAGCTCAGCTTTATAAGAGCCAGGACTTTGATCGGCGCCAAACATGGTTCCGATTTTGGACTCTGCCTCGAGTCTCATGGATTCGATCAACCTCTGAGCACGCTCAGTTTGCGCGGTGTCGAGCGGCTCTCGATTAGTTACTGTTTTAGCGACTGAATCATCTTTTCCCAGGAGATTGTGCACTGAATTTGAACATTCCTGGCGCAACTTTCTCAACTCTGCCTCCGACGGGTTGTTGCTTATACCGATTTTGTCCGCGAGATATCTCACAATAAGCGCCCGCTGCTCGGCATGTGTCAATTCATGGGCAAGACTGTTTGCCATAACTTGATCACCAAGGGAGGATTTTATGCGAATGGTGTTTGTCGCGAAACTGTAGTCGCCATCGGCACGAGGATTGATGATCATGCGATCTACCATTTCGATTTTAGGCCGTGGAATGCCAAGTTTATCGGCATAAGCATCCGACAATGACTGGAGGGCTTGCTGCACTCGCCGGGTTCGCTCTGTGCCGCTCAGTTCGGGACTGGTCTTCACGGACTCGAGCATTGCCTTTGCATCGCGAGTGAAATCAGCCGACCGTTTCAACATCTCTGAATCCGGCAAGGATTGATCGCGTCTCATGCCTCTCATTTGAGTTTCCCGCTCGAAGTTACTGCGCCACGACTCAGGCATGGTCTCGACTCCCGCGGCGATCATCCTGCGCAGAAGAACGTACTGATCCCCGGTGTTGAAGCCCTTAAACTCTGCAAGAAATTTCTCTCTATCCTGAACGGAAAGATCTTTCCACTTGTCCATGAAATCCATGAGCTCGTTTCCAGACCATTCATAGGCGGGTTTATGCCGAGCCAGTATCTCGGCGCTGCCCGGCTCGGGAGTAATGCCAAGCCCGGCCTGCAATTCCTTGCCTGCCATTGCGTCCTTTTCAGGATTGATAATTATGTTGGGATTCGCCTCGCGAGTACCGAATAAGAGTGATGTGCCCACCACCGACTGGACGAGATTGTCGTCAATGTTCTTCGCCGCCTCGTCCTGCCTTTGGGCTCCGCCCAGCACCATCGCTTCTTCATTGGACAGCAGCTGAGTCATTCCAAGCGCACCACCCCTGGTGAGCGATGCTGAAAGGTCGCGAATCACTTCCTCAGGCAGTCGTTCGACCGGAACGCCTGAAGCCAGCTCGCCGCCAAGCTCACTGAGCAGTTTTCCCTGCACTGCCCCGGCCGGCGCCGCCAGTGCCGCAGAGATCAAAGCGCGCCGCTCCATCAATTCTTTATCAGCGGGGTCGACCTTCCCTTCTTTGATTTCCTCGACGCGGCGAGCCAGTTCAGATTCTTTGATTTTGCCGGAGCTGACTTCCGCTGCAGCAATGTGCGCGGCTTGCCTGGTCATGGAACTCTCGTATACTTGCCCGGCGTTGCCGGCTGCACCCATAACGTCAGCCACAATCATAGCCGCCCCAGGAGTCAGTTTCAGGATACCGGCGGCAGCACCCGGCGTCATGTAGATGGCTCCGGATCCGCCCGCCATTGCATAGATGTTCACCAGACAAACCATGGCGTCATGCATTTCTTTATCGGTATACAATCCCATCATGGGCAGTGAGTCGCCTTTCTTGCGCAGGTATCGCGCGAAGTCGTCCATGAAAGTCTTGTCGGTGAAGAGATGAGCGGGGAGGCCAGCACCTTGAATGATATCGCCGACGGTGCTGAGTCCGGTATCGGCAAAATTCGCCGCCGGATTGATTACATGTTTTAAAACATTTTGCGCAGCCGTGAGCTTGACCTGATCCCAGTCAACAGGCGGTGTATGCTCCAGGCGATAGTGATCGCGCCATGATCTCAGTTGCTGAATTGCTCCAGGTCGAAACTCGGGTATGGAAACATACCCGCCGGAGGGATCTCTCTTTGCCTGATCCACCCAGTATTTATTGGCACCAGGCAAGGTGCTGCCGTTATAAAATGCCTCGCCGTAGTGCGCCGGATCTCTTACTTTGCCTGCCGCATAGGCCTGAATCTCGCCTTCAGTGAATCCGACCGATCGAGCAATACGCAAGCCAATCTCATTGTTGGAAGGAACGTTTCCCGAGCGCAGGCAATCCCGCAAATCAATCCGGACGAGCGGTTGTTTCTCTTGCTCGTTGAGCCAGTAGCGAAGATACCGCAGCCGTTCAACATTATGAAACTGCTTCTCGTCGCTGAAGTCCCGCACGTATTCCCTAACCAGTTTCAGTGAGTCATCATAAGACAACGTTCCCTTTTTATAACCATCGAACCATTGCCGGTAGGTTCTCGATTCGCGATCTGCTGTGGGCTTTGCAGGATTGTCCTTGTCCGTTCTGGCAGCCTGGGATAATGTAACCAGGTTGAGCGCAGGCGCATCTTTAGCTGACTGCGTGTTGTTAGCGGCAGTCGAGTCCCTGGCAAGTTGCTGGGCGTTGTTAATTTCTAGATTACTCATCGACAGCTTAGCGGAGTAGGGAGCGGGTCGGGGAATGCCCTGGTAAACCGGAGCATTTTTAACGATCGAATTTTGTCTCGTCGTGGCTGCCTCGACTCTAAAGTCGAAACATTGCAATGTTGTTAAAACTGCATCTGCCCGCCCGGATTGCCCGGCTGTCAAAGCAAAGATTGAGCCTGATGTTCAGCGAACACCAGGCTCATTGATTTGTGCTCAATCAAGCGACAAAGGCGACCCCGCCTAGAGTCTCTCTCGATAGAATCCTCGTCCGATCAATGCCACGACAAAAATCAAAATTGCCGATCCAATTATCGCGGGCAACAACGGCACTCCAGCCAGAGACGGTCCAAAAGCACCCATCAGCGATGTTCCAATCCAGGCCCCGATGATACCAAAAACAACCGAGGTCAAGAACCCACCAGGTATGGTGCCGGGTGTGAAATAATCGGCTATCCATGCGCATACCGCGGCGATGATGCAGTAAAGGATGATGCCTAGAATAGTCATAAGAGCCTCCTAAAATTGCTTTCCAAGGCTCTCTTAGCACGCAAGCATGAAATCATTGTCCCGGGAACCTGTCCCGGCGCCATGTCTGAATTTCAACCTGAGGAAAACCGCAGAATCCGAACAACGACTGCAGGTTCAGCCAGGGCAAGTTGTGACGAGAATGGCAATTCTAATGAGCACCGACCATCTTATCGTTGGCCTGGAACATCGCCCCGGCACGTCCGATTGCCTCGGCGAATGCCAGCCTGGTGCGGTAAGAAAAATGAAGGGCCCGGACCGCAACGCCGGAGTCTACAAGGCCCTTGTCGATCATCGATTGAGCTAGAAGAGCGTTTTGAACATCCACATCGGATAGTTTGTTAGTGTCGACCAGGACTTCTCCTAGCGTTTCACCAAAGCCAGCGGAAATTTGCAGAGCGATCTCCATCATATCGGAGGAGATCATTTGAGCATCAACCATAAGACCTGCGAGTTGTCTGTTCGCATCGGTTGTTTGTGAAGATTCAGCAGAAAAACCATTATTCATTGTCGATCTCTTTAGTAAGCAAAGTGGGGCTTAGCGGGGGGGTACTTTCATAATAGGTCGAGCGCGCCGAATCGTAAATTCGCACTGATGATATATCAAAAGTGCGTATGTTTTAGTGGAAAACGGCATGGCTGGCTGCGGAAGACAAAAAAAGAAGGGCGAAAAAACGCCCTTCTTTTCTTACAGCCGGCGTCCCTTTAGGGAGCCATCTCATGATCTTTTCTAAAACGCTCGACCTCTTCCTTGACGCGATCCTGAGTATAGCCATATCGCTGCTGAATTCGGCCCACGAGTTCGTCGCGGTCACCCTCAATAGCGGTGAGATCGTCATCGGTCAGCTCGGCCCATTTTTGCTTGATCTTTCCTTTTAATACGTTCCAGTCGCCCGTAAGCTTCTGCTTATTCATATTGATTCTCCTTGAATTGGATCAACTTTCCCATCAAGGGTCCTGTAGCATGCGCCTCAAGCCTCAATGATTAGAGAGTGCAAAAATCGGCGAAGCGACGGGAAACAGCACTCGACGCTTGGAAGAATACTTCCAAGCGTCGAGCTCTCTCTCTCTCGTCAAATCAGTTGGCTGGGCAAATGCAGATTTAGATTTACATTGCCCCCGGGCCTGTGACGGCAACTTCACCGACGTCCTGCTCGACGATGGCGGTGCTGCCTGCTTGAGCGCCAATGCCGACGCGGGCCGGCTCTCTTACCCCGGTCAATTCGTTAGCCGGTATGTCTTGCGAGCACACCAGATGCGGTGGCGCGGTATTGACATAGGTTTCGGCTACGACCCCTCTGAGAACCATTGTTTTTCCATTGGGCAACTGCGCCGAGTTGAATGAGACGCATGGTTTGCCGTCTGGTTTCTTCGCGAGATAGCCCATCAGCTTGGTGTCCTCAGGCAACAAACCTTGCTGCACCTGTACTGATTTGTCCAGGACAAGCAGGACTTGTCCGGGGTGAGCCGGATCAGCGGCCAGCGAGCCTTCTGCCATACGGAAGGGCAGATTGACGGCGTTCTCACCGCCGAGAAGCTCGTTTTGGGTGATGCTGACGTTGGCCTTGAGCGCATGCTCATCGCGCAAACTGGCGACATAAGCCATTGTAGCGTTGGCATCCGCCAGTTTCGCTTTCATCGCCCCGGCCCAGGCAAAGGCCAATTCTTTTGCAGTCATGCCTGCAGCCGCGGCGCTCGCTCCATCGGCAGAAAGAATATACTTGCCGTCGAGGCGAACGGTATAAGCGCCATTTTCGCGGCAAACTTGCACCGCATCTGGTGAGCGGTTTGTGGCGTTCGCCAGGGCATTGTCGAAATTATCCTGCGCCACCCAGGCTCTGTGCTCGGCACTCATGCCGTTGGCATTGCCCTCGATGGCGATCATGGGCTGGCCCATGAAAGTGACATAATTCCCGCTGCTCAGGCCTGCCATCGCCGGCGATGACATAAGTCCAAGCGTCGCGGCCAGCGCGATCAGCAAGGATACTTTGCTCTTCATAGTTCTCATGATGCTCTCTCTCCTCTAATTCCTTGAGCCAAATTTGGGCAAGATCCCTACAGGGTTCCCACCGCGTCGGCCACCGATATGCTGGTCGTGGCGCTTGTTTCAATCTCCAGATCCTGATCAGGCATGATGTCGAAGACTGATCCGCGATCCATGAACATCCTCGGCAAGCGAGCTTGCTCATCCTTCGGCAGAGCATCTCCAACCCAGGCACCGGCAATCATTCCTTTGGTCGCCAGAGATTTTACGCTGTTCAGGCTGACTGATGCTTGCGCCTCAACCGCCGCTTCTTTGTGCAGATCATATTGATTTACACCGCCGACGATGAAGGCTTTGATGGGAATCTGCTGCCCGTCCGGCGTTTCAATCGAATTGAATTGAATGGTTACCGCCTTCCTGTTCGGGAAATGATTGAATGAATACAGGCCTGCATCCACGACTGCCCCGTGCACGAGGGACCCAGCCGGGAGATATGTATCGAATTGAGGTCCGAGCGGAACATCTCTGCTGACTACGCCAGTGACCGCATCACCAAGGGTGGTGCCATCAAAATAGAATTGCGTAGCCATCTTTATCGGAATTCTTGACTCAGTCGGAATTACGACAATGTGTTTTCTGGTGCCGACCAGGGATTGCGCAATGCCTGCATTGCCGCCGGTCAGAGTCGAGACGTAGCTCTGTACAGTCTTTGAATCGGCCAAGCATTGTTTCAATTTGCTTGCCCAATATTCCGCCAGTTGCATCGTAGTCATATTGGCTCTGATGGCACTATTGCTGTCGGCTGTGACGATGTGAAATCCACCCAGCTCCACATTCGGCAGATTGTTGTAAACCCGAATGCTTACCGCGGCCGGACTTCTGTCAGCTGTTTTGATCAAGGCGTTATTGAGGTTGTTTTGCACGATGCGCGCTCTTTCCTCAGCGGTCAACCGATCGGCGTTGGCATCAATGTCGAAAAGATCACCGCATAGAGTAATTGTTCTTGTTTGTTTGAGAACGACGTTTTCCGCCTTCGCCGGGCGGCTTACGTTTATTCCCAGGGTCACGAGTGCGCTCAGCGCGATTGGAATATACAACCGTTGCAGTCGAATCATGGGTACTCTCCTTCGCTGTACTTTAATGCGAAAAGTTGTTTCAAATCACGAGGGAACTGAAACAACTTACGAATCACCACAGCAACCGAGCCTACCCGGCAGTTTAATGCCGGCGCAAGTTGTATCGCCCCCCTCGTGACATTATAGGCAATACCAGTTGCAGTACGCTTTTCCCTTGGTGACAAGCGGATTAGAACAGCATCAGCACCATACTATTGGTCCGTCTTAAGCACCATCGGCGGTGCTGACTAAAATTACTTTCCTTCTAGAGTGCGTCACCAGACCCACCATAGCGCACGCATATGGGAGTGATGCTTCAATCAATCTTCTTGTGACAATTATCACCGCGGACCGCTGGAGAGTCCGGCCGCAACAGGAATTCAACATTCCTTTCCCGGTCTTTCTACTTGCCGCCCTCGGGTGCGGTCTTGGGAGATTCAGCCCCTGACTCGGGCGGAGCCTCGCCTCTATTGGCTTGCTGGAGCTCTACAATCTTTTTAATGTACTTGGTTGCTTCTTCCTTTCGGTTCGTCTTCCAGCAAATCTCAGCCTCGCAGGCATACGTCGATATCAGGCTGAGGAAAGAAACCTTATGGCTGGCGACCGCCGGCTCGAGCAATTTAATCGAATTGATGCACAGCGGCTCCGCCTTTTTGAAGTCGCCCTTGTCGTAGTAGTAGAGAGCGAAGTCTCCATCAATCAAACCGGGAGAGGGATCATCCGCACCGCATATGGTGCTGGCATTCTTGGCGATCCAGTTCCGCAAATCTTCTGCCTTTTCGACATTGTCCTGGAAGAGATATTTTTCGCAGAGCCCGCCGTACATGTTCAACGATTTTGAATCCTTGGCTTCAACCACCTTATCTCTGGGCGGCAAATCGGTGGGGAAATTCGCGCTCTTATACTTCTCAGCCGCCTGGCTCATGCCGGTGCGAATCGCCGTATCCATTTTTTGCATCTGCTCATCGAGAAGCTTGAGTGCTTCTTCCTGAGTCATCTGGCCGCCTTGGCCTGATTTGCTGTCGCCTTCAGCAGCCTGGACGCTTATGCCCATGTTGCTGGACAGAACGATTGACAGAGCGGCTATGGTGGCTTTTCCTTTATTCCATTTCATGGAATTTCTCCTGCATCCGAGTCACCAGGGGATCATGGCAGAACCAGAGCAAGAGAGCAAGGCGCAGAGATCCGGGTGAGCAACAGAGTGGGAGCAAGACGCCTTC
Organism: Pseudomonadota bacterium; assembly: GCA_021324135.1. GTDB lineage: Bacteria > Cyanobacteriota > Vampirovibrionia > Obscuribacterales > Obscuribacteraceae > JAJPJO01. Next base: position 6,336 of record JAJPJO010000285.1, on the reverse strand, counting down.
CCGCGTTTCTCCTGACAATCCCCTGATTGTTCATCGCAACGATAAAAAGACCCACTTGCCACGGGAAGTCATTCTCATGACAAGCTCTTGATATACTCTACGACATCAAAATCACGCCTTTTTGATGTCGTGCAATATATCAGCTACACGGATCCACCGCTTGATTACCGCCGTAAAGCTGTTTATAAGTTGTTTGTTGTTTGTAAAATGCTTTTATATCCCATAGTAAGTTCCTTTTGCTTTTATATCCTATAGTGGTTCCGACCTGAAGGCTCGAGGGCTTGAAGCCTGGTGGGGCGAAACGGCAGAAGCAAAGCGTGGGCAGTGTTTGATTGATGAGCTTCCTCATCCACCAAACAAAGCCCGCACTCGCTTCTGCCGTCCACCCTTCCCAGACCGCCTCTGCCTGGCCGCTTACCTGGCCGCTACTTGCCCGCTTCCGAGGGCGGCAGGCCGGCAAGGTCGATTGCCGTCGCCACCAGGGCGCGAGTAGCCTCCACGTAGAATGGCAGGCTCACGGCACTGACTTTGTCATCGACCGAGTGATAGAAGGGGTTGAAGCCTTCATCGCTGAACTCCTCGGAGATGAGGACCGCCTTGTAGCCATGATCGAGGAAGCCGGCATGATCGCTGCGGTTCTCGACGGCATGGTTGTGCGTGTCCACCGGCTTGAGTCTCAGACCGTAGCGAACGATGTTGCGAAACATCGCCACCACCAGCTCGTGGCTGCCGTTCTGATTCTCGTTGTCGTGAATGTCCAGACGCGGATTGTTCTGGAAGTCACGGCAATAGCCGATCATGTCCGCCTGCAGCATGCCGATGACGTCCGTCTTTGCGTCCGCCACCGCATCGGAATACTTGTAGCTGCCCCACAAGCCCTGCTCTTCACCCGTGAAGTGCAAGCCGATCACCGTGCAGTCGAGGTCGAGGTCCTTGATCAGCTCCATGAGCTTTGCCACAGCCCAGGTGCCGGTCAGATCGTCATCCGCTCCCGGCGCCACCTTCTCAGGACCCCAAACGCTGCCGGCCGTCGAGTCGAGGTGCGACCCGACGTAAAGAATGCGATTCGGGTTTTTCTTCCCGCGCTTGATCGCCTCGAGAACATAGAGTTCCCGACCGCGGATCTTGTACGAGAAGCGCCGGTGCTCGATCTTCATGGAACCGTAGAACTGCTCCAGGAAGGTCATTGCCTGCCAGCAACCCTGAGTGTAGGTGCTGCGCGACTGAACCGTGACACTCTCGCCGCCGATGTAGACCGGCTTCTCGCCCGAGAGGCTGAGGAGCAGCTCTTTCATCTCCTCGGCGTGAATGCACGAAAGCAGCTTCATGACGCGCGGATCGGCAGGCGGAATATTGCTAAGGTCGATCGGCGGAGTGGGACGAAAGCGGGTGCGGCGCACCTCAGCCTCGTCGAACTTGCAGCCGCCGGCCTCCGCCTTGCCCTTGTGGATGGGACGAATCTCATCCGGACCAGGGCGGAAGGGTCGGGCCGAAAACGTGCCTCTGAGCCGCAGGCTCAAAAGCAACAGAAGAAGTGCCAGCCCAACGAGGGCCAACACCAGATGAGTGATGCCAAACATGGTTGGTCTCCTTTGTAAACAGGCTCGACTACCTAGCAGCGCCCCGGAGTTTCAACTCGCGAAGCCAGGCTCAGTCGACGCATCGTGCAGCTCGCTATCCGGATTTCGTTTCATCCGAAGCGCAATGCAAGATGTGTCGACTGACCCGCTCCCGGATTAGCCGTGATTAAGTAGTCAAAGTCTTAGTTGATTTGAGCGTCTTAGGTTGTGCGAGTGATATTCCAATCAAGACGTTTTAGTGAATATGAGCATCACCCTAAGCTCTGTGATGAACTCAGTCAATACGAGCTTTGCTGTTTAAATCAGAGAAAAAGATCTGTTAGCGCAGGCGATCTGAGCTCACGCGAGTTCGATCATTGTGCCTGGCCGCTCTCGGCTCGAACGTTTTTAGCAAATCAAAATTCAAGCAGCGGCAAGCCAGATTTGAAACAACTAAAGAACGCTTCAACCCTTTGCTAACTAGCGTTAGCTCGTTTTTGAATTGGTTTCCGGTTCCACTTCGGCTTCTTTTGTCGGTAAGGGTTTTATCCTGTACATGCATTGATTGGAGCGCCGCGGATCGCGCTCCATGCCTGTTAAGGTTGCAGCCGGAAAACCCTTGTTGGTTTGTGGTTTGGCGACCTGGTCATCGACGCCGGCGGCGCGCATCAGACGCTCGTAGACCGGTAATACCATAGTTTTGCGAGTATTTTGCGCCTCTTCCTTTTTGCCGGTCACATTCAACAACGCCGCATAGTGGTCGGCAATATTGGCTGTCTCCGGATGAGAGTCGCCATAAACAGCTTTAGCTGCATCCAGAGCCCGTCGATAAGCAGCATCGGCTTGCTCGTAAGAACGCTTGGCGTGATAAATCAATGCCAGGTTATAGAGAATCATGACCACGTCGGAATTCTGATCGCCCAGAATCTTCTCGTGGATCTCGAGCGACTTCAAGCAGTGCTCTTCCGCCTCGTCGTGTCGCTTGAGCGAGTAGTACAAGCCGGCTAGCGTGTTGTGCGTGGCACCGACTTGAAGACTGGTCGGCTCCATGACTTTCATTTTCAAGCTCAAGAGATTGACCAGAAGCGGTTCGGCATCTTGCAGCTTTTTCTGCAAGCAGAGCATGTCGGAGAGATATTCCAGCGTCATCAAATAGCGCGGGTCGTTCTCCTCGAACAACTTCAAAGCCAGGGACCATGCCAGGCGCCAGCGATACTCCGATTGGCCGTAGTCGCCGTCGCGCGCCGCAGCACAAGCATCATCACAATGTTTAGCCCAGGTTTGCTCTTCCACGTTTTAACACAGACAGTTGTATGGGGTTAATGCAGTCTTCTGTCTACATCTCCAGTTCCTGCATGCCCTCTTTTGCAACCTCTAAATCGAGCAATCGGTGCGATTGGTTTTCGCTGGCGGCCCATTGAGTCAGACGCTCCATGATCTGACTCTTCTTTTTCTTGTTGACGATAATCACCACCGACGATCCAGCGCCGCTCAGGACGCAGCCGATGATCGGCTCATTGATCAGCTCGCGCCGCAGACGCTTCAGCTCGGGGACGAATTTCTCGCGATAACGCTCGTGCAGTCTGTCATGCAGAGCTTCTTTCATGGCCGACTCATCGTGCCTGACGACCGCAGCCACGAGCAAGCCCACTCTCTGGGCGTTGAACACTGCGTCTTCATGCTTGACCTCGCGCGGCAATGCCTGGCGCAGGTCAGTCGTATGCAAAGTGTAATTGGGCACTACAGCGATGATATGCCAGTCTTCCGGCCACTCCACCTGTTGGGTGATGATCTTGTCCTTGGAGCCGACCGAGGGCGCGCACAGAACCATGCCGCCGTACAGGCAGGCCGAGAGCATCTCGGGATGCCCTTCCAACTCGCAGCCCTCAGCCAATAGTGACTGAGCGGTCGGAATGCGATCCTCAAGAACATATGACGCCCAGAGCGCACCGAGAATGGCGCTCGATCTGCTTCCCAGACCGCAGCCCAACGGAATATCCGATTGAACGGTGATGCGAATCCGCTTCAGAAGCGTATTGTCGTGCTCCCATATTTTGCTCAGCATGGTGTAAATCAGCTTGCCCTGGTCTTCAGGCTGGCTTCGCTTGATTCCGCCTGTGAGCTTAATCAAGGGAATATCGGAATGCTCGTCCTCTTCGACGACTTGAAAAGTCATGCGGCTGTAAATGTTCAGCGCCAGACCGATTGTATCCAGACCAGGCCCGAGATTCGCTGTACTGCCTGGGACGACGAGAGTGACTTTGCGACCACTGGCGATGGCCTTTGGTTGAGCGGACATGTAGTTTGAATGTCTCCTGGTTACTGGTCTCGATAAACCATAATGATCAGGCTGAACGCCGGAGCATCATTATCGGTTCTTGAGCGATGCTAGACAGGGAATCCATGCGAGAATACAACGACAACGATAGCACAGTTATGCATTGAGCGAACGGCGAGATCTCAAGCGAGGATAGATGAAGCACCTAATCACCGGCGGATGCGGTTTTCTGGGCATGCTGGTCAGCCAAAGATTGCTTGCCAAAAACGAGCAGGTGGTAATCCTGGATGTCTGGCGGGCTCCGGATGTTTCTAAAGATGTCGAATTCATCGAGGGCAGCATCACTAACCCCGAGATCGTTGATCGGGCAATGAAAGGCGTAGACATCGTTCATCACATTGCCGCCCTCGTGCCCCTTACCAAAGCGGGCAAACAATTTCACGAGGTCAACGTCAATGGCACGCGCGTTGTGGCCGAATCCGCTGCCAGAGCGGGCGTAAGCTTGTTTATCAACACGAGCTCCTCGACCGTTTTCGGTAAGCCGCAATGCCCGATTACAAACCAGAGCCCGCTCATGCCTCTCGAGGACTACGGCAGGAGCAAACTGGGCGGCGAGCAGGTGCTCAAGGAAGTGGCGGACAAAACAAAGATGCCTTTCATTTGTGTTCGTCCTCGCACAATAATCGGGCAGGGTCGTCTGGGCATTTTTCAAATATTGTTCGAGTGGATTATGGAAGGCCGCAACATCTATGTCATGGGCGACGGCACTAACAAAATTCAATTTTTGCATGCCGACGATCTGATCAATGCCTATATGCTGCTTCTGCAATTACAAAGGCCTGGTTACTACAACGTCGGCACCGATCGATTCGGCACACTTGAGGAAGGTCTCACCAACTTGATCAAGCACGCCGGCACGAAAACCAAAGTGAAGCACTTGCCCAAAGATCTGACGCGAGAAACTTTGCGCGTCCTCGACATAGCCGGATTGAGCCCGCTTGCGCCTTGGCACTATCTTACCTACAGCGAAAGCTTTTTTTTCGACGTGCAACCGCTGATCGATCTGGGCTGGCAGCCTCGCTATTCAAACGATGATATGTTCAGGGAAACCTACGATCAATTCGTTGCCAACTTCGCCAGCTTCAAGAATGCCAGGGAAGGATCGGCGCATCGCAGGCGCGTCAAAGAAAAAGTTCTCTGGGTTCTAAAACAACTATCCTGAGCAAGGCACAGATCTACTTGTTGTGATCTTTGATCTCGGCAATCTCTGCGTCGACTTGTTTGGCTTCCTCTTCACGCTTCAACTTGCGCAGGAAGTGAGCATAATTGCTCAGGGTCGTGCACAACTCCGGATGATAAGGTCCCAGTTTCTTCCGCTTAATATCGAGCGCCCGCTTATAGTAAGGCTCCGCCTCGGATAACTTGTTTTGATCCGAGTAGAAAACGGCCAGATTGTTCAAGCTGATACCAACCTCGGGGTGATCCGGTCCGAGAGTTTTCTCCCAGATTGCAAGCGCTTTTCTATAAAGCGGTTCCGCTTCGCTGTATTTGCCCTGAGCGGCGTACAATTCGGCCAGATTATTGTAATCGTAGGCCATGTCGGGATGCGTTTGCCCGATTGCTTTCTCGTCGATGGCTATGGCGCGTTTGAACATCGCCTCGGCTTTGTCATACTCTTTTTGGCGCCTGTAGCATAAAGCCAGGTTGTTTAAAACCGTTGCCACTCTTGCATGTTCAGGACCGTATGCTTTCTGCCAATTTTCCAGAGCCTCGTTGAAATATTCCTCTGCTTTTTTGTAATCGCCTGTCTCCATGTAGACGAGGGCCAGGTTGTTCAAGCTCTCTCCAATATCGCGGTGCCCGGCCGGCAGTTTTTCCCGGCGCAATCGCAGGGCGCGCTCGTGCGTCGTGATGGCATTATTGTACTGGCCCATGCGAGCAAAGAGGACGCCCAGGTTGTTCAATCGTCCGGCCACTTCGATGTCGTTAGGTCCGCGAATCTGCTCCAGAACGGCAATCGACTTTCTAAACTCGCGCTCCGATTCCGGGTAGCGACCAGCCTTGCTGTACAACTCAGCCAGATTGCCGACGGCGGTGGCGTAATCTTCGCTCTCGGTGCCTTGTTTCGACACCTCGTCGACCGCCTGCTGCAATAATTTCTCAGCCTCCGGTAATTTCCCCTGGTTAAGGGCGTCGACGCCTTTATCGTTGTACTGCTGCCAGAGTGGTTCCTCGCCGGCGGCGGGCAGTCCGGCGCTCAGGACTGCCAGCAACGATACAACTGAAATCAGGCGAGAAACTTTGCCAGGCAGTGTCGAGAGTCGGACGACCATTATCACCTCTTGCCGGAAAACGGATCTCAGATGATACCAGATTGCCAACTTCGTCCTCTTGTTTGAGTGCACAAAGGATGAGGCAACGGGGTAAAATCAATTGTATGAACGCTTAGGCATGGCACATGAAAACGGAAAAGATTCTGGGCGAGACAATTAATTTGTA
>JAJPJO010000532.1 GCA_021324135.1 Pseudomonadota bacterium | reverse complement strand
TCGATCATGGCGATTGGCAAGGGGCTGGCGATACTGGATTCGGCGCTGGTGCGCGATCTCAGCGGGTATACGGTGCTTCCGGGGCTGATCGATTGTCATACGCATCTCACCGATGAGGGCGATACCGATCCGGTCAACGATTTGCAAAAATCAGCGGCTGAAAAAGCTCTCGCTGCCATTCCACATGCAAGACGAACTCTGGAAGCTGGTTTCACCTCGGTTCGAGACGTCGGCACTTACAGAGCCCTGATCGATGTGGCTCTCAGAGATGCCATTGCCCGCGGTGACGTGATCGGACCGCGCATGTATGTTGTCGGCGCTTATCTTACAATCACGGGTGGAGGCGGCGCCATGACCGGGCAAGCTGCCGATCTGAAACTGCCCTGGGATTTCACCTATGGTCAAGCTGACGGGCCGTGGGAAGTGCGCAAACGTGTTCGTGACCTCGCTCATCATGGCGTCGATTGGATCAAGGTGATTGCCACAGGCGCCGTGCTCAGCCACGGAAGCAAACCCGGCGCCCAAGAATTCACCCTTGAGGAACTGCAGGCCGCCGTCGGCGAGGCCAAAAAATTCGGTTTGAAAGTGGCTGCCCATGCACATAGCGCCCAGGGTATCAATGATTCAGTCAGAGCCGGGGTAGCCTCGATCGAACATGGAACGTTTTTGGATGATGAAGGCATTGCGCTTATGAACAAAAACGGCACTTATCTGGTGGCTGATATCTATGATGATGAATACATTCAGGGAGAAGGTCGTGCCCGTATGCCGCAAGATTTTCTCGAGCACGACAAGGAGCTAGGCCAGATCCAGCGCCGGAATTTCGCCAGAGCGGCAAAGGCCGGAGTGAAAATGGCCTTTGGCACTGATGCCGGCGTTTTTCCACATGGACAAAACGCAAAACAATTTGCCTGGATGGTCAAATATGGTCTGAGCCCGATGCAGGCAATTCAATCAGCCACCAGTGCGGCTGCCGATTTGCTTGGCAAGAGCGACGAGATAGGCTCGATCAAGGCAGGCAAAAAGGCGGATATCATCGCGGTTTCGCTCAACCCGATCGATGATGTTACGGCGCTGGAGCATGTAGACTTCGTAATGAAAGACGGCCTCACCTACAAGAAAGAGGGAGTCGCCTGCAAACCTGAGTGAAAAGAGAGTGCTTAATTGCGCCTCTCGGGAAGTCCCATCATATCTGCTTTTGTGCCGGTGGCTCTCACACCGGCCTCGTCGATGACAACAGCTCCGCAGTCTTGATCTGAAACTTTCCAGCTTTCAAAATAATTGCGCACAATCCAGCCGCTGAAGGCATTCGAGTTGACTCTGCGCCAGACCCAACCGTCCGATCTGTTTATCGAAGAGATGCGTCCGTCTTTATCATATTCGAAGAAGTAGCAAGTGCCTTGCTCGCAATAACGAAATGCTGTGATCCGTCCTGTGATGTTGTCCCTGGATACGGTATCACCATATTCGTTGGCAATAGCAGATTCTCTCTTTCTTGGCTTGGAGAGCCGGTGCAGACGACCTGGTTCCCACGGATTAAATTCGAAACAGGCATCCTCCATCCAGTCTGTGGGTTGGTCGTACATCGGTTTCTCCTTTCAATTATTTGAACGATTAATCAGAACGATTCATTTTGCGGACCAGGCGCATATAAAAACGTGCCACTCAAAGCCCGATCTCAAACTGTTGCTAGCGAACCTTTCTCTTTCTTCTTCACGGCACAATGATTTTCGAGCTCATGCAAAATTGCATCCGCCATTTCCGTAGTGCCAACGAGCCTTTTTCCGTCTTGCTTCTCAGACTGATCGTAAATATCGCCAGTCCGATAACCCGCTCTCAGCGCTGATTCCACCGCCGCTTCTATGGCATCCGCCTCAGCAGTCAACGCGAAAGAATGGCGAAGCATCAAGGCTGTTGAAAGAATTTGCGCGATCGGATTGGCAATTCCTTTTCCGGCGATGTCTTGCGCACTGCCGCCGGGCGGCTCGTAGAGCCCGAATCCGGCTTCCGTCAGACTTGCAGAAGCCATCAGTCCCAGCGAACCAGGCAGAGCAGCTGCGGCATCGGAAAGAATGTCTCCAAACATGTTTGATGTAACGATGACATCGAATTGTCCCGGATCGAGAATCAATTGCATGGCGCAGTTGTCGACGAGCATGTCGCTCACTTCTACATCTTTGTAATCTTGGGCAACTTCATGAACGACCTGGCGCCAGAGTCTCGAAGTCGTCAAAACATTGGCCTTATCCACCGAAGTCAAATGTTTCGAGCGCTGCCGAGCCGTTTTGAAAGCCGCATGAGCAGCTGTTTTAACTTGATCCTCAGTGTACTCCGATTCATCCGTCGCCACCCGTTTTCCGTCGCGCTCGAAGGAATTGTGCTTTCCGAAATAAGCATCACCAAGAAGCTCACGAACTATGACGATGTCGACGCCCTTTTTTATAACCGACGCCTTAAGCGGGCTGATGCCGATCATATCGGGATATATTCTTGCCGGACGCAAATTGATCGCGAAGCGAAAGTGTTTTCTGAGAGCCAGGATTGAGTTGCGCTCACAATCAATCCATTTTGGCTTGTGCATCTCATTAATCGGTCCGCCGACCGATCCGAAAAGTATGGCATCGCTGGCGCTGCATAACTCTAAAGTTTCCGATGGAAGGTGGCTGCCGAACTTCTCGAAAGCCGCACCGCCGACGGTGCCTTCCTTCGTTTCAAATTCATGACCGAATTTGGCCGCGATGAATTTTAATACACGGAGGGCTTCAGCCATCACTTCGCTTCCGATTCCATCACCCGGCAGAACAGCAATTGTTCTCTTCATCTTGGCACTCCCGCTCATCTGATCTAAATTCTCTCCAAATTTACTTTTGCATAATTACTCATGTCGTTTGCATAAAAATGCATTTTTACCGGCCGCCACTCGCGACGGCGGTAGTGGGCACGAACCACTCCTTGCGGCTTGCCTTGCGGTGCTCGGCGATCTCGTTTTCAAACGACAGAATGTAATTGATATCGTCCAGCCCATTGAGCAGGCAGTGTTTGCGAAACGGATCGAAATCAAAATGAAACTGCTCTCCCTCATCCGTTCTCACAGTCTGGCTCTCGAGGTCGACGGTGAGATAAAGATCGCCTGACTGGCACTGGCGCCATATCCGGCTGACCGCCTCCTCAGGCAATGCCACTAACAAAAGTCCATTCTTGGCGCTATTGTTCGAGAAGATGTCGGCAAATGACTGGGCGATTACCACCTTGAATCCGGCGCCTTGAATAGCCCAGACCGCATGCTCTCTTGAAGAGCCGCAGCCGAAGTTATATCCGGCAACAAGAATCTTGGCGTCTTTGTATCGCTCCTGGTTGAGAGGAAAATTCTCATCCGTGTCGCGGAGACGACGAAATAGATTCTCACCGTAACCGTCACGCGAAACGCTGGTCAAATACTGGGCCGGAATTATCTGGTCCGTATCGACATCATTCGATTTCAAGGGAACCGCTTTTTCTCTGACAGTTTGAAATTTATCCATGTGATTTTCCTTCAATCATTCTTGATTCTCGAGCAGAAATCATGCCGCTCATACATACCTGGCCGGAGATGTGATCCGCCCTTCGATGGCGCTGGCCGCCACCGTGGCTGGTGAGGCCAGGTGCGTGATGCTGCCCGGTCCCTGCCGACCCATAAAGTTCCGGTTGGATGAGCTCAAACAACGCTCGCCCGCGGGCACTCGGTCGTCGTTCATGCTCAGGCACATGGAGCAGCCGGGCATGCGGAATTGCGCTCCGGCAGCTTCAAATATTTTATCCAGACCTTCTTTTATCGCCTGGGCTCGCACTGATTCAGAGCCGGGCACGACATAGAGCGTCACGCCATGATGCACTTTCTTGCCAGCGAGGATGTTAGCGGCGATGCGCAGATCCTCGATGCGACCGTTTGTGCACGAGCCGATGAAAGCCCACTGGAATGGCAATCCGTCCAGCGGTTTTCCAGGCGCGACTTTCGTATAGGCGAGCGCGTTTTCAACATCCGCTTTCTCTGCGCCGTTAAGTTTGCTTACATCAGGCAGGGACTTGCCGAGCTCTATTCCCTGGCTCGGGTTCGTGCCCCAGGTAACCATGGGCGTCAGCTCGTCCAGATCTATGACAACGGTTTTGTCGAACGAGCAACCATCATCGCTTCTGAGCGTCGACCAGTACTCGACGGCTTGATCGAACTTCTCTTCAGCAGGCGCCAGAGGGCGATTCCTCAAGTATTCGTAAGTCACCGCATCTGGTGCGATCAATCCTGCCCGTGCCCCACACTCGATGCTCATGTTGCAAATCGTCATGCGCTCTTCCATGGACATGCCGGTGACGGCCTCGCCTGTGTATTCGATGACATGGCCATTGGCACCGCCGACCCCGATGATCGAGATCAGCTTTAAGATTGCATCCTTGGCATAGACGCCTTTCTGAAGGCGTCCTCGAAACTCCACTTTCATCGATTTCGGCTTTTCCTGCAGCAAGCAGCCGGTCGCCATAACGTGAGCGACTTCCGATGTTCCGACGCCGAAAGCCAGGGCGCCGAAAGCACCATGGGTAGAGGTATGCGAATCACCGCAGACGATCGTCATGCCGGGCTGGGTTGCACCCAGTTCCGGGCCGATGACGTGCACAATGCCCTGATTGCCGCTGTCATAGTCGAAGAATGCTATGCCGTGCCTCAGGCAATTCGAGCGCAATGTTTCGACTTGCGTGCGTGCCGCCTGATCGTAGATTTCATAGCGATTGACGCGCGTCGGAATGCTGTGATCGATAGTGGCCAGCAAACGCTCCGGACTGCTCACTTTCAGATTTCGCGCTTCGATGGTTTGAAACGCCTGCGCTGATGTGACTTCATGCAGGAGCATCAAGTCTATGGCAAAAACGGCCGGATGCCCATCCTTCTGCACAACCACGTGAGCGTCCCAGATTTTCTCGACGATGTTTCGCAGTCCCTTATGGCCGGCTCCCCGGCCCGGGCGCTCCTGAACTGCATTTGTCGAACCCTTGAGCGATGACATTAAGCTACGACCTCCTTGGATCGAGATGCCGGATTGTATGACGAGTGCCTCGACAGATAAAGCTCCAGGCTTTCGATTAGCGCCTGGGCGCTGGCATCAATAATGTTGTCCGAGCAACCGACGGTCGACCAGCGCTCGTCCTCGCTGGCGGCTTCAACCACGACCCGAGTGGTCGCTTCGGTGGCTTGATCCGGATCGAGAATTCTGACTTTGTAGTCGACCAATCTGACATTCTGCAAATGCGGGTAGACCGGCAGCAAAGCTTTACGCAAAGCGCAGTCGAGCGCATTCACCGGTCCGCGACCTTCAGATACGGTATGGATGAATGTATCGGCTATGCGCATTTTCACAACGGCCTGGGCATTGGTGCTGCCCGGCATTCCACCCTGCATGCGATCGTTGACGACCACCATGAGCTCGACCACTTCAAAGGGGGCTTCATAGCCTGGATCGTTCCTTCTGATCATGAGCTCGACGCTTCCCTGCGCATCTTCAAATTTGTAGCCTTTCTGCTCCAGCTCTTTGATGCGATTGAGAACATCCTGCTCCTGAAAGTCCATGTTCGGCGAAATTTGCGAGGCAACCAGGCGAACGTTGCCGCGACCGGAGAGCTCCGAGATTAAAATCTCGCGGGAGTTACCGACGAGCTCCGGCTCGATATGCTCGTAGCTGGCTGCGAACTTCTCAACAGCGGCAGCATGAAGCCCCGCTTTGTGGGCGAAGGCAGCTGACCCTACATATGGTGCATATGGATCGGGGCTGAGATTAGCCAGCTCGCTCACCGTGCGCGACAAATCCGTCAGTCTGGCCATGCTGTTCTGCGGAATGCAGCTATAGCCCAACTTCAGTTGCAGGGTCGGCACCAGAGAGATGAGGTTGGCGTTGCCACATCTTTCTCCATAACCATTGATGGTGCCCTGGATCATTTTCGCCCCTGCCTCGACAGCGGAAAGCGAATTAGCCACGGCCAGCTCGCTGTCGTTGTGGGCGTGAATGCCGAGCGGCTTGGATATGACAGAATAGGCGGCGTCGACGATCTCCTCGAGCCGGCTGGGGAACATGCGGCCGTTCGTATCGCACAAGACCAGCCAGTCCGCACCGGCGGCCTCGGCGGCAATCAATATGCTGAGGGCGTAGTCGTGATCTTCCTCAAAGCCATCGAAGAAGTGCTCGGCATCAAAGATAACTTCTTTGCCATGCCGCTTGGCCAGGCGGATGCTCTCGACAATCATGGCGATATTCTCATCGAGACTGGTGCGCAAAACTTTCATCACATGACGCGATGACGCTTTGCCTACCAGGGCGACTGCCGGTGTATCGGCCTCCATCAGGCGGCGCAAGTTGAGATCGTCCTCGGCTGTCACGCCGGCTTTGCGCGTGCTGCCGAAGGCGACCATCATGGCATTTTTCAAGCCCATCGTTTTGACGCGCTGAAAGTATTCGAAATCTTTGGGATTGGAGCCCGGCCAGCCGCCCTCGATGTAGGTAACGCCAAACTCATCGAGCAGATGCGTGATCTTCAGCTTGTCTTCCAGCGAGAAGCTGACGCCTTTCCGCTGAGCGCCATCGCGCAATGTCGTATCGTACAAAACCAATGAATCGGCGCAGATTGACTTAGTGCGCAAGTCCATCTCCCGCCATTCGGCGGCGGCGCCGATTGGATCGCTTACGCTGCGCAGTTTGTTCGGGTTCAGTTTGGTTGGATTGGTTATGGTCGTGTTCATGATGTCGCTAACTCTTCTCTTGTTTTGATTCGGTATTGCCGCAGATTCCGAAATGCCGGTGGTTGCGCCCTCGGCGTCAGTGTCCCTTTCTAACCTCATACTGTGAGATGTGGCCGTGATGCCGGTAAGCTTTGAAAGCAAGCTCATGCCCACCCTTAATCAGATCGAAATCGGAGGCATGCCTTACTTTGGTAATTGGTTCGGGAACATGCTCTTCTGCACTGCAGACAACGACGTCCTCGACGTCGCAGAGCTTGATCAATTGCTTGAGGGCAAGGTCCAGACAGCGCGTGCTTTCCAAAGTGATGCGCGCGTTCATGTGGCTGAAGTTAGGTGTGCATGCAGCGGTCAGCGCGCAAACGACAAAGCCGCGCTGACGCAAGCGGCCGAGGACGCGCTCGAGCGCACCTTCGATATTTGCCATGCTGACCTCAAGAGTAAATCTCATACGCTTGTAGCCTCCAACATTTCCGAATTGCTCTTACCAGGGGGAACCAGTGGCCATACATTCTCGGCCGGGTCAATTAAAACGTGAGCGAGAAGCGGTCCATCGTCATTGATCAAACGATCGATGGCTGCATCTGTTGCATCGCGTCCTTCGACGCGCATTGCTGGAATACCGAATGCTTTTGCGACTTCAACAAAATCAGGATTATCGGAAAGATCGACTTCGCTGTATCGCTTCTCGAAGAAAAGCTCTTGCCACTGCCGCACCATGCCCAAGGCTTGATTGTCGAAAAGGACGATCTTGATTGGCAGGTTGTAGCGCTTGAGCGTGGCTAGCTCTTGAATGTTCATCATGAATGATCCGTCGCCGGTGAATGAGATCACCTTTGCCTCAGGGCAAGCCAATTGTGCGCCTATGGCCGCCGGCAGTCCGAAACCCATCGTGCCCAGTCCGCCGCTCGACAGATGATTGTTCGGCATATCGAATCCGAAGTGCTGCGCCACCCACATTTGATGCTGGCCGACGTCACAAGTGACAATGGTTCTGTGCGATTGTCTCTTTGATATTTGATTGATGAAACCCGGAGCGTAAATCGAATGCCCGGGTGCGTCATAACGGAACGCATAGGCGCGCTTGCGCTCCATGCACGTATTGACCCACTCTTCGATTCTCAACTTGCCGTGCAAGAAGTTCAAAGAGACCTTGATATCACCGACGATACCGCAATCAGCGGCTCGCAATTTGCTCACCTCAAACGGATCGCCATCAAGATGGATGACTTTTGCATGGGGGGCGAACTCGGCTAACTTGCCGGTCACCCGATCGTCGAAGCGAGCGCCTACTGCAATGAGCAAATCGCATTCTTGAACGGCCATGTTGGCTTGCTTGGTGCCGTGCATGCCGAGCAATCCCAGATTGAGTTCCCAGTAATGCGGAACCGAGCCCAAGCCATGCAGGGTGGTGACGACCGGTATGCCTGTGGCATTGACAAAAGCGCGCAGCTCATCCACCGCACCAGCGATGCGGATGCCGCCGCCGGCATAGATGAGCGGCTTCTTGCTTTCCTGCATCAATGAGCGAGCCATGGCCAGTTGTTTTGCTTCCGGACGATGGAGCGAGTCATGCTGATTGCCATAAAAGCACGGCTCACTGGTATCGTGGATGGTGATATCCTTGGGCAAGTCGATGAGCACCGGCCCGGGTCTGCCCGAGCGGGCGATTCTGAATGCCTTGGCTACGACATCGGCAAGGTCTTCAACCCGGCGCACCAGGAAACTGTGCTTTACGACGGGCATCGATATACCGAACATATCGACTTCCTGGAAAGCATCCGTGCCGATGAAATGCGTTGCCACCTGACCGGTTATGGCCACCATGGGCACCGAATCCATGTAAGCGTTGGCGATGCCGGTGATCAAATTGGTGGCGCCCGGTCCTGATGTGGAAAGACAAACTCCCACCTGCCCGGATGCACGAGCATAGCCATCCGCCGCCAGGGCGGCCGCCTGCTCGTGCCGAACCAGGATGTGCTTCAAGGACGAGTGATAAAGAGCATCATAAACAGGCATGATCGCACCGCCGGGATAACCGAATATGGTGTCGACCCCTTCCGCTTCTAATGCTTTGATGAATATCTCGGAACCTTTCATTTGCTTTCCTGATTCACTTTCTTCGGACCGATGCTGGTTGCTTTTGAAAAAAACGCTGAACTCTCAATGATGAGTTCAGCGTACCGAGGCTGTTTCTTTTTCCTTTTGCTGCTGGGCTTGCTTTGTTGCACAGGCAGCCTGATCTTGTGCCTGGGCGGCACCGGTCTGGCAAGCGGATTGATTGCCGGCGAGCCAGGACATGTGGGAGCGCAATTCTTTGCCGACGACTTCCACTGGATGTTTCAAATCCTTCTCGAGCAAGGCATTGTAATTCTTGCGTCCGGTCTTGTTCTCGTTGATCCATTCTCTGGCGAATTCGCCTGATTGAATTTCTTGCAGAACTTTCTTCATTGCTTCTCTGGCATGTCCATCGACGACACGAGGTCCGCGAGTCAAATCGCCGTACTTGGCCGTTTCACTGACGAACTCATGCATGCGCGCAAAACCACCTTCATAGATGAGATCGACGATCAGCTTCAGCTCGTGCAAGCACTCGAAGTATGCCGCTTCGGGTTGATATCCGGCAGCCACGAGAGTGTCGTAACCGGCAGCGACCAGCTCGGTAACTCCACCGCACAAAACGGCCTGCTCGCCGAAAAGATCGGTTTCAGTCTCCTCGGCAAAGCTCGTGGTCAGAACGGCCGCGCGCGTACCGCCCAGTCCATGCGCGTAGGCGAGCGCCACATCGAATGCTTTTCCGGTGGCGTCCTGATGAACGGCCAGCAAGCAAGGAACGCCGCGACCTTCGGTATAGGTCTGGCGGACCAGTTTGCCCGGGCTCTTGGGAGCGATGAGGACGACATCGTTTTCTTTAGCGGCATTGATTTGACCGTAATGAACGTTGAATCCATGCGCGAAAAGCACTGCCGCTCCGGGCTTGAGATTCGGCGCCACTTCCTTTTCATAAAGTTCGGCCTGAGTCATATCGGGCACGAGGATGGCGACCAGGTCTGCATCCTTAACAGCCTCAGCCACGGTGACCGGCTTGAAACCATCTTCAGAAGCTTGATTCCAGGTCTTGCCGCCCGGACGCAATCCGACGTAAACGTTGAGACCGCTGTCCTTCAAGTTCAAAGCATGGGCTCGACCCTGGCTGCCATAGCCTACGACGGCTATTTTCTTGCCTTGCAGGACCGAAAAATCGACATCCTTTTCTCTGTAAACCTTTGCCATGAATTATCTCCTTCTTTCGTTTCTTACTTTCCTTTTTCTGTAAATCTTTGGCCCGGCTCATCCAACCCCGGTCGGCACGCCGCTTTTGGCAGCGCGAGCCGGCTCTCGACTGGGCGGCAGCCAGGTGACCGCGCCATCGGATGCTGATGAGACACTCTGGGCGTATTTGGCGAAGACGCCGCTCTTGTATTTCGGCGCTCTGGCTTGCCAATCCTTGGCTCGGGCAGCGAGGTCGCACTCGACATTGAGCTCGCGGCGATCGACATCGATTGTGATTTTGTCACCGTCGCGAACCAGGGCAATCGGACCGCCGCGCGCCGCTTCCGGTGAAACATGGCCGACCATGAAACCGTGCGTGGCGCCGCTGAATCTGCCGTCTGTAACCAGCGCGACATCGCCGCCAAGACCGGCACCGACGATGGCGCTCGTGACGGAGAGCATCTCCGGCATACCAGGAGCGCCTTTGGGACCGACATTGCGAATGATCACCACATCACCGGCCTTGACTTTGCCGTTTTGCACAGCCTCAAAAGCATCATCTTCTTCATCGAAAACTCTGGCCGGTCCCGAGAAAAGTTGCTTTTTGTTGCCCGCCACTTTGACGACGCACCCCTCCGGTGCAAGGGATCCGTGCAATATCGCAAAACCGCCGCGCGGCGAGAGAGCCTCTGATGTCTTGTGCACCACTTTCTGGCCCGGCGTTTCTTTGGCTGCCTCAGCCTCTTTGAAGATTGAGGATCCGGAAACGGTCGGGCTGTCCTTGATCAACTTAGCGTCCATGAGTTGCCGGGCGATCACTCGCATGCCGCCGGCTTCGAACAGATCACTGGCTACAAATCTGCCCCAGGGTTTGAAATCGACAATGATCGGCGTGCTTGCCGATATGCGATCGAAGTCGGCAAGCTCGAGATCGATGCCGAGTTCGCGCGCGATCGCCATGATGTGCAGGACTGCATTCGTCGAGCCGCCTGTGGCCGCCACTGATGCAATGGCGTTCTCCAGGGCGGTCTTCGTCAATATCGTGCTCGGTCTGATGTTTTTCCCCAGGAGCTCCATGACCAACTTGCCGCAACGCTCGGCTTCAGCGGCCTTATGCGCATGAGTGGCCGGCACGTCATTGGCTCCGAAGGGAGAAATGCCCATGAATGTGGCTGCCGTCGACATCGTATTGGCGGTGAACTGACCGCCGCAAGCACCGGCGCCCGGGCAGGCTGTGTTCTCGATATCGTTCAAATCATCGCTCGTGATTCTGCCGGCGGCACAAGCTCCGATCGCTTCAAAGACATCCTGAATGGTGACATCATGGTCTTTGTAATGCCCGGGCATTATCGAGCCGCCATAAAGCATCAGGGCAGGCAAATCAAGTCTGGCCAGAGCCATGATCGCACCCGGGATTGTCTTGTCGCAGCCGGATATGGCGACAACAGCGTCGAAAAGATGACCGCGCACCGTCAGTTCGATCGAATCCGCTACCACCTCGCGCGACACAAGCGAAGCTTTCATCGCCTCAGTACCCATCGAAATGCCGTCGGAAACGACGATCGTGTTGAACTCGAGGGGCGTTCCGCCGGCTTTGCGTATGCCTTCCTTAACGTGGGCAGCGAGATCGCGGAGATGGAAGTTGCAGGGACCGACTTCAGTCCATGTGTTGGCGACTGCCACAAGCGGTTTGGCAAGGTCCTCGTCGCTCAGCCCGGTCGCTTTGAACATCGCCCGTGCACCCGCTCTGCTTATACCTTTTTTGATTCGATCGCTTTCCATCGCCTTTATCCGTAAACAAAAACCCCGCACCTTGTGCTATCGGTGCGGGGTTGCAAAATCCTGTGTGTGAAGTTCTAAACAGGCAGCCCGCACCTCTGATACATAATCAGTACCAGCAGAATAAAAGCTACTTGAATTAGAGCTATTTTGAACATTTTGGCGTATAGCTTCTTCCGGGCAAGTCTACCCGTGTTCCGAGGACGTGATGCCATGATACCGCCTGATAGAAAAACGTCAAGGCGGTTTCCGGCACCACAAGAGCAGATCGTTACACTGAGCAACAACTAGAAATCTCCTTTAACCATATAGAGATCTGTTAAGCGGACTGCGCGAAGACTTTTGTTCTGTCGCTCGCCGTCGTCTCGTCGGCGCTCTTCAGTGAGAACATTTGATAAACCCAAGCTTTATTCGTGGCATCTATTAAAGCTCGCATTGCAGATAGCTCAATATCATGATCGTGGGCTACACCTTCAAAGCGCTCACCATCACTAGTTTGCACGACAATGCGCGAAACGCTTCGAGCATTGATGCCTTCCGATTCGGAATGGCTCGAGTGCCCGATGATTTGAATCTCTTTGAATTTACTCTCGATTAATTTCTTCAGAGCGGCCAGTGCCGAATCCTTGCCGGAATGCTCAGCGGCAAGCGTTCCCTCATGGTCGAAGAAACGTCCATGAATTGTTACTCGCGACAGATCACCCTCTCGACCGTAGTCCATCGATTCAATTTTTATCGGCTGCCTGTACTCAACATACAAACGCATCAATTCACGATCGCTGATTCCCTTGCGCCGATCTTTACTGCCGTCCTTGATGAATTGCGCGATTCTAGCCTTCTCATCCTCAGCACACACATAGCCCTGGCTCTCGATGATGGCGCGGGCATGATTGCCGCCGCTCAGCGGTCCGAATGCGAATGAAATATCTTTGCCGATCTGTCTTGGATCGAATGGTTGATAAGCCATGGGATTGCGCAAGATGGCATTTGTATGACCGCCGGACGAATGGCGAGCCGCATTCTCGCCGGTTACCGGCCAGTGCGGTTGTCTGGCAAGCATGTGCCGATCGACGAAGTCGGAAATTACCTGGATCGCATCGAGATTGCAGTTAGTGTAAAAACGTCTGGGCTCTTGCTGATCGTCTTGATCCTCTGATGAGCCAAACTGACGGACGATCATGATGCACTGCTCGAGAGCCGCATTACCGGCGCGTTCGCCGATGCCATTTATGCACCCCTCAATCTGTCGGGCCGGGCCGTCGAAAACTGCATTCATCGTGTTCTGCACGGCCAGTCCGAGATCGTTATGGCAATGCACCGACCAGATCACTTCTTGGTGAGGAAACTCTGCGGCAATGATGGCGGCATGCTTCTTCATCTTCTCGACGAAGTATTCACTGCCCTGAAAAGAGCTTGCTCCACCGATGGTATCAGGGCAATTGATCACGCGCGCGCCGGCAGCGACTGCCGAGCGAATCAAGTCAGTCGTGAAGTCGAAATTGTCCTTCATGCGAGAATAGCCTTCCGGACTGAACTCGACCTCGAGACCCGCATCATGAGCCATTTTTACCAGCCGAAACACATCGGCAACGATGCGTTCCTTATCACAGGCGCTGTCGCCCAGTGAGGCAACGATCAGTTCGGGATCAACCGGCACATATGTATGCAATCTTCCCTTGCCGATTGCGATCAGGGGGCGCAGCGCATCAATCGTTTTGATCACCTGCTCTTCGCGTAATTGACAGAGTGCCGCAATCATCGGCTTATGCTCTTGTTTATATGTCTCCTCGGCGATCGAACGCACGATCTGGAAATCCAAATTGCTTGCCGAAGGAAAACCGGCCTCCAGCACATCGACTCTAAGAGCACAGGCCAGACGGAAATATTCGACGTTTTTCTCGAAGCTCATCCCGGCGCCTGGGCACTGTTGCCCATCCCGCAATGTCGTGTCGAAGATCTCGATTTTTTGAGATGTTACATTCGTGCTCATTAATTTTTCCTCGCCAGCTTTTTAATTCGAATGATTGGGTGATGAGTAAGGGTTCTCGATAAGCGGCAAAACGCCGGATGCAAAAAAGCTCTGCCTGGAAGACAGAGCGAACATGACAAAAGAGTCCAGCCCTGTCTATTAGCAGAAGCGCAGCAGCAGCAGGCCCAGCAAGTTTGCAGGGGAATTGGACTGAATTATCGATGTGGATCGATTGAACATACCAACGTTTTAAATCCGCCGGAGAGGAAAGTCAATGCAAAATGAAGGGCATCGTTACAAGCTCTTCAACTGTTTGCCGCGGTCCATCGCATATATGTATAAGAACATATTAGATGAGGAACCCCGATCAAATCTCGCCGCGAATCATCATAAACAGGCGGTCGAGAACCCGCTCTCCATCGGCTCTAATGCCGTTGTGCTCGTACTCGTTCGTCACCCACAGCTTGCAGTTTCCGATGGCATCGGCAGTTTCTTGCGAGAAGGCCGTTTCGACGTACATGTCCTCGTAATAAAGTGCCGCTGCCACAGGAACGGTATTCTTGCGCAAGCGATCGACATCATAAAGCGGCGCCCAATGCTCGTACTCAGCCAGAATTTCAGCGGCTTCCTTGAGCGGCTTGAGATACTCATATTGATCGAACATAAATGGATAAATCATTTCACCGGTAAATAAAGTCGGCTCCTGATTATTTAGATGAACATCGAAATTAGGAAATTCATGCCGCACTCTTTGCGCCGACCAGCGCGAGGCAAAATTCTGGCAATAAATGGACTCGTGAAGAAGCGCATAAATAGGGTTTGTTTCATAATGCTGCGCTTCTTCGATTCGCCTGAGAAAAGAAAAGGACAATTCTTGCTTGCCGGCGCCTACGCTTACAAATGCTTCTTCAATAAGATAGTGAACCTGGTCGAATCCGTCGCTCATACCAAATGCGATACCAAGCTGTTGAAAGCGCTCCGGTGTCAGTATGCCGCCATCGGGCAACCTTACATCCGAGGCGCTCAATGAGGCGATGATATTGTTGACTCGCTCCACATCTATCGGATATCGTTCGTAGTAGCGCTTGTTCTTGACGAGGACCCGCTCGTAGGTGGCTCGGTAAACATCGTCAACATGGGCTCTAAGTGGTGGCAGACCACCTGTGATAATTGCAGCCTCGAGTCCTTCCGGAGCGAAGGACAAATAATGAGTGAGACAAAAGCCGCCGTAGCTTTGACCCAACCCCGTCCATTTCTCGCCGGGTTGCAGCAAATGGCTGCGAATCAATTCGGCATCTCTGACGATCGCATCGGCACGAAAATGTTTTAGATACTGAGCCTGTTTCTCAGCCGATCCAAAATGCTTGAGCGTTTGATATGTAATCGGGCTGCTCAATCCGGTGCCGCGCTGATCGAGGAGGAGAACGCGATGATCCAGCAGGGCTCGTTTCAGCCAACCCTCTTTTGCTTGCGGTCGAGGCGATGGAAAGCCGGGACCACCCTGGAAAAAAACCAGCCACGGCAATGAATGATTGACCAGATCGCGCGCCACGATCTCACGTGCAAAGACGGTCAGCGAGCCTTCCTCCGGATTGGCATAATCAAGCGGAACAACGAACTCGTGCTCGCTCAGCGCCATACCCGGCAAAAAATAAGAGCCTCTCCTCATCGTCCTTTCCTCCTGCTTTGAGTATGGTAACTGCTTTTGAGCGATGATATTATTGCTTGTGGTTAAGCGCCTTTCATCTGCAGATACGCCCGGCGGCCAGGAGGAATTTGTGATTGACTGCAGCAAAGCTGTCGGCGAAATAATCGACCAGGTCCGGAGTCGATATTGTCTGTGCAAGAGTTATAAGGACGAAGGCTTTGCCGAAATGCGGCGCTGCAACAAACTGGAAGGACTGGTTGAATTCAAGACTTACTACAAGCAACCAAATCAATTTCGCTTTGACTTCAAACGCAATGCCCCGATGGGCACGCTTGCCTCCGCCTCGATTCGACGAAACCGCAATCAGTGCATCAGTCATTCCCCGGATCTACCGGAGTTAATGGACATTGGTGATCTGAACACTGCTATGGCGGGCGCGACCGGGATCTCGCTGGGTGTAACTTTGTTCATTCCAGCCCTGCTCATGGCTCAAATTCGTTGCCATCGTTTGATCGATTACGCCGACTACGATCTGATCGAATTCGATCCCTCTGTGCCCGATGATCATTTCGCTCTTGATGCAAACGAGGAAGGCACTCATCTGCGGCTTCTGATCAGGAAGAATGACTTTTGCATCTCTGAGATTCGCAAGGAAACACAGCAGAGCGAAGAAGATATTGAAACGCTTCTGCAGAAGGTTCCCAAAGAATTGCAAGACGTATTGACATCACAAATGCAAAAGGAAACCTTGAAAAAGGAGCTTAGCAAGCCGGTCGAAATCGTTTACCGCTATTCGAAAATCCATTTCGACCTCGACATAGCAGAAGAGACTTTCGACCTGCGACGCTTTCAAAACTGAAATCGTTACAGATTGAGAAACTAATTTACACCAGTAGCACGCATGACGAAGATCCTTTATTTATGCGGGTTTCATTCGATCACAGTTTTGCTTCGCATCACTTTTGTAAATCAAGCAATGTTCAGCCGTCATAGATTCGAGCGCTTGCAGCACCGGCGTTTGAATCGACCACACGAGCTTGTTACGAAGACTTCATGAAGCATGAACGAGCGCCTTCATGTGAATGAAAATCGGGCTTTTAACTTGACCTTAGTGTGGTCGGCACATAATCTTGCTGCATGCGTGCGCCGCGCACTGCATGCTGAAAGTGAATCGCAATCTAGCTGTAAGACAGGCAGTCTGCCGTCTTCAAAGAGTTCGAAGTCATGGAGTCACGTATCACTGAATCGGTAAACGCCTATCAACCGGGAGGCATTATGAAAACCACCACCATGCAAAATGGCGTTGGCAACAACAATTTCTACACAGAAGATTCGGTCCCTCCGCTGTCAGCGGCTTTTGCAGTCGTGACGAAATCTTCTGGAAATCCTGATGGACAGCCTGTCGAGAAGGAAGAAGAAACCTGGTTTGAAGGCGCTGACTAACAGCCTCGACGCTCAGTGTTTTGCTTTCGACTGAGCGGAATGCCGGAACTTAAACTTGCTGCAAAGATGGCGACGCGTTTTTCTTCGCGTCGTTGAGTTTTTGCACCAAGCCGAAAAATTTCAACACCCGCAAACACAACCATGAACAATCGAACTCATGCGCCTTCAAACCGAAGCGCGCCGAGCCGGGGAAAGCGTGGTGGTTGTTGTGCCAGGATTCGCCCACGGTCAGCAAAGCCATCCACCAGACGTTAATGCTATCGTCTTTGGTATCAAAATTTCGGTAACCGAATCTGTGGATGTGGCAGATCACGTTGATCAGCAGCGGCAGTTGGTGCGCCAGGACCCCGGCAAGAATGCTGGCGATCAAAACAGGCACTCCAAAAACGAAGAGCAGGACGATCCTGAAAATCACGTTTATGGCAAAACACAACTGCGATGCTTTACGCAGATGCCCGCCTTGCTCCAGAAAAGCATAGAAAGGATCGCTGACTATATCACCGCAAATTTTCTCGGGTGCCAAGTGCTCAGGGTATTCTCTGCGATTCAGCCAGCCGTTGTAGGCATAGAGCAAGCCTTTCCGCGGTGTATGCGGATCGAGATCGGTATCGGCATAGCGATGATGAGCCCGGTGCATCGTCGCCCACCAGATTGGCGAACCTTCCAAACAAAGGTAGCCGCCAACCACGAAAAAATATTCGACCGGTTTGAAACAACGAACTGCCCGATGAGTCAGAAGGCGGTGGTAACCAATCGAGGTGCCAAGAGTGTGCCAGAAGTAAAGAAGAACGAATGCAACTGCAAATGAAACCATTATCTATAGTCCCGTAAGGATTCT
Source organism: Pseudomonadota bacterium (assembly GCA_021324135.1). Lineage (GTDB taxonomy): Bacteria > Cyanobacteriota > Vampirovibrionia > Obscuribacterales > Obscuribacteraceae > JAJPJO01. The sequence continues at coordinate 42,376 of JAJPJO010000532.1, read as the reverse complement.
CAGCGTCCTGCCTGTGCGGAATACTATCATTAGTAGGAGAGATTCCGCGTTAAATGTATAGCTATAATATACCAAACAACTTCAGGCGTCAGTTCTTAATTGGCGCGCGTTAGTCCGTTTTGGGTTGGCAACAAGTAAGCAGCATTAAAAGGTGGAGGGGGAGGCATGCAATACTGGTTGTTCAAGTGCGAGCCGTCCGTTTATTCAATCGATGACCTGGCCAGAGACAAAAAGACTTCCTGGGAAGGGGTGCGGAATTATCAGGCGCGCAACTTTCTGCGCGATCAGGTTAAGAAAGGCGATCTGGTTTTCTTTTACCACAGCAACGCTGAGCCACCCGGAATATTTGGAATCGCAGAAGTGGTTCGCGAAGCTTATGCGGATCATTTTGCTCTCGATCCGAAGCACAAATATTACGATCCGAAGAGCAGCAAAGACGAGCCGATCTGGTATATGGTCGATGTCGGTTTCGTGCGTAAGTTCGAACACCCGGTCACCCTTGCCATGCTCAAAGATGCTCCTGAACTCGACGATATGATGGTCACCAAGCGTGGTACCAGACTTTCAATTCAACCAGTGAAAAAAAGCGAATGGGAAACGGTATTGAAACTTGCCGGCGAAAAGCTTCGAGTTTAAATACGGTCTTAAGAATTACTGATTCTTCAGGATTTGCTTTGCAAAGATTGATAAAGTCTTGAAAGCAACCTCTTAGCAACATCAGAGCTGCTACCGCCTGATCAAGAGCAAGGCTCGCCGTTGATCGAGCCATTGCCGAGTGAGTGCTCCAGACATTTGCTGCAATGTTTTTAGAGATCTTCTACAGTCGACCAGCGCCGTACAATATAAATAAAGTCATGAAACGCACTAAATCAAATCAGCACGCCTCAATCAAGGCTCCATCAAGACAAATGAAGCGCAAACAAATTCAAAAGCAAATGCAAGCCCAGCCGCAAGTTCCAGTCAACACGGCAGACAGCAACGCAAAAGCGGATCGACTGTGCACCTGTCTTTTCTATGCCTTGATCGTCGCTTCGATTTCGCTCTTCGGGGGCGGCGTTTATTTCGCGACCACCAACTTCATCGCCTCTCTTAATCGTGTGCCGACCGATTGGAACGGCATTCTTCTCATGACTCTTTGCCTGGCGGCATCAGTCCTTCTGTCTCGTGCCTTGTTCTGGCTCAGCTTTTTTGGAACGACCATGCTTGCAGCCCGATCCGGAGCCTGGAAAACAGGCGAAGCGACTTGCCTGCGCGCCATGAAATTACCTCGCAGTCTCTCGCGCGGCACGACCTGGGCTTCACTTGCCCTCATACAAAGCCTGGTCAGCAGAGGGAAGTACACTGAGGCATTGAAAGAAGCCGATGAAGAGTGGGCGCGCTCCGGTGAGGATGTACGTGAGGTGCACAACCTCGGCCCGCTCTGCGTGACCGCCGGCATGGCAAGCCAACTGGCAGAAGACGGGCTGAAGGATTCATTGAAATGGAACGAGCGCGGCATCGAATGCCTCAACAAAGCAGTAGAGGATCTCGCTAAACCCAAAAAAGGATTTTTTGCCAAAACGATTGCAGCAGCGCCTCAGTCAACGGAGCTGCTCGGGCAATTGCGACAGCAATTAGCAGTGGCGCACTTCAACGTTGCCAGCATTTACTTCAGCAAAAACGACTACCGGCGCGCCAAAGAGCAGTTCAAGAAAGCAGTCGACAATGCCGGTCAGGCGCCGGACTTCCCGCAGAAATCCGACATCATCAAACACGCTCGCGATCAACTGGGACGTTTGAAACACCATTAGGACGCGATCATTAGAGGCAAAGGTTATTTTGATTGTTTGAACTAGCGGCGGAACAGCTCAGCGGCAGGCATGCTCTTAATGGCGCTTCGCAAGCGCGGCGGCGCCCCGATCAGATCGGTAACCCAGGCGTTGTGACCGGGAAAGAGGATTCCAGATGAGCAAATCTTGTCGATCACTGCCTGACGTTTTTGCTGATCGTTACCGAAAAGACCGACGGACAACTCCACCACTACGATGTACATCGCCGCCTCCGGACAGGTCTTCACATCTTTCTTGACGATGCATGCCCGCTTCACTTCCTTGAAGGCGGACAACTGCTCCTTGAGATAATCGAACTTTTCCTGGCTCAACTCCGGCTCTGAATAAGAATCACTTTCCTTGATGCCGGCACGCTCCGCTAAAAAGCCGATGTACCTTTCATACCAGAGACAGAGGCGATCCATATATTGCTCGGCCAGATCTTCTTCACCCGATGTCTTGAAGTAGGTAAACATGCGCTCAAGACTTGGCACGGTGTAAGTTTGCTCGACAATGTTGCCGACCCTGGTGCTTTCCAATTCAACTGCCTTATTCAAATGCTCGATGCCTTGCGGGTCTTCGTCTTCCAGGAGGACCATGCCGAAGTGGTAGTGAAGAATCGGATTTTCCGGAGACTTCTGCAGCGCCTTTGCAAAAATGGGCTTGGCCAGCTGCGCGTCATGAATTTGCCAGGTTGAGATCGCTTTGGTAGTGAGCTCGTCTTCGCTCAGCTCATCCTCGTTTTTCTGCTCAATTGACTCCAGTTCCTCTTTCATGGCCCGGAAGGCGGTGTGTCGTTCTTGCCAATCGGGAAGGCACGCTTTATGCAGTTCTTCATCGAGCATCTGCAGAATGCCGGGCAACTGCGGACCGAAGAGTTCATCAGCGGCAGATCGCTGCATCTTCAGCACTTGATCTAACTGCGTCTCGGCGTATGCCTGCACCGCATCCGGTGGCATCTCGAGAATGGCGGAAAGTCTGTCAATTGTTGATGGGTGGGTATCGTCATAATCGGTCTTTCGTTTGAGCGCTTGCTTGATCCAGGCTCTGGCATCTTGATCGGCAATATCACCACGCATCATCTCGCTGTACGGAACAAAGAACTGCTGCGGCGGCTGTGCATGATCGACAGCGAGCTTCGCTATATCTTCCCAGAAGCGCCCCTCTAATCGGGATTTGATGGCAAGACCGATGAGCATTGCCGCGGCGGCATCTCTTCCGACGAGCGAAACGGCGCACTGATCGGCGTTGTATTCCTGCATGCGGCAGAGCCGGAATGAGTAAGCATCAAAGTAGGGGACGTACCAGTTGAAAAACTTGCTGAACATGATTTTGGCCAGCGATTGATCGCCCATCAGGCTCTGCATCAAATTCTCCCAGACACAGCGAACGCTATAAATCCAGGCAAAGACGATGCCGTGCTGACCGGCGAGATGGCCCATCTCGTGAGCGAGCACGGCACGGAAGTGTTCCATCGAAAATGCTTCCGCCAACTGCATGCCGAGAAGCAAATAATTCTTCGGCCAACCGAGTAAACCTAATCGCGGCACTTGCACAATGGCAGCATTCAATCTCGGCTGCACGACAATCTCGTGAACCGGCGGAGCATTGATTGACTTGCCGATCGCATCCACCGTTTCAAACACATGAGGATAAGCCCTGCGGCTCAAATAGATGCCCTCTATCTTTGGCGACTTCAGCCAGAAAGCCTTACAAATAACCAGCACAAGCAAGAGCAAGGGGATGCCTGCTTTGATTGCCAGATAAGGTGCCTTCATCATGAGCAAAAGCAGGAGCAGTATCAGCACCACCAGCAGTGCGAGCACGAACCATATGTAAGCATATCCCAGGAGAGCCAGTCCGATGACTTGCGCGAGATAAAGCCTGGGATGCGATTCTGAAAAGCGCTCCAGCCGCTCCACTACCTTTTGAAAACGCTCGCGCGCTTGTCTGCGTTCGGCATCGGTCAGATTCTGTTTGGACATCTTGGCGATCTACAAATCAGGCTATGTCGATTGCACATGGGCTGATGCTTGGGCAAGATATACCCCGGAGCACGCATAATTCGTACCCGGAATTGAGCGGGGCTGAAACGGAAAATTTTTATCTAAACTGCGGGCTTTGCGGCGTAAAAGAATTTGGCGACAACCACATACCACTGCCGACAGGCCTTGGACCAGCCTTTCTTGCATCCATAGCTTTGATCAACTTGGTCATGCGCGCGGCATGTGGGCTATCCGGACCATAGGCACGCGAATAAATGGTTCTGGCCTGCTTAAGATCGCTGGCCGCCGAGTCCCATTTCTTCTGAAGCGTCAAGCTGACGCCGTTTGCCGCCAGTACATCGGCATACTCAGTGGTATCGGCTTTGCCCGACTTGCTCATGATTGCCTGGGCTCGTTGCAGAGCCTTGTTCGCTTCGGCAAACTCCTTCAAGTTAGCATCGGCAGTGCCTAAATTCGTCAGACTGGGAACGATGCCGGGGCTCGACGGGCCCCAGAGCTTTTCAGCAGCGGCAAGCGACTGCGCCGCCACTGATTTTGCCTGGGCATACTTCTTCAAGTGAAGGTAGAGGGTGGCGAGCATTTCTCGAGCCCGAACCGTATCGCTGTTATTGTCTCCGCGCAGTTTCGCGAAGGTGGCCACGGGCCGCAAGAGCAGTCCTTCCACTTGCGGTTGATATTGCGAAGCAGCCATGTATGTAGATGCCAGTGCGAATGCGGCCTCGGCGTATATCGGGCTGTCCTTGCCCGCCGAGCGCTCCTGTTCGTCATAAGCGCGTTTCGCCTGCGCGGCTGCCTCTGCTGGACGGCTCAGTCTGAGATAAGCTTCCGACAGGCGGATCAATGATGAGGCCACATCGGTGCTGTATGCAGGCAAAAGCTTGGCTCGAATGCCGTAGGAGCCTTTCGCCTTCTCCAGAGCGCCGCTGAAATCGCCAGAAGACTCCTTAAAAAGTGATTCGTAATAGAGCAGCGATCCTTTTACCAGGTTTTCTGATTCTTGAAGTTGCGCAGCTTCCTCCAGAGATTGAGCAAAAAAGGCGCGCAATGCTGACTTGTCGGCAGCTTTACTCAAGTCGCGGCTTTGGGCGCCGAGAGTCAGAGGTGAGTAGCGCGTGTCGAAAGGAGAGAGGAGCGTTTTTCCATAACTTTGCTTGATTGCCGCCCCAGCTTCCTCAGCCAGCGAGCGCGACTCCACCTCTCGTCCCTGAATCGATCGAAGTTGGGCAAGACTGGCACTGATTTTTCCCTGCATCTCCTCTTTGCTCGAGCAAACATCAGCCAGTGGAGGGAGATCGCTGAGCGCTTTCAAGCCGCCGCCTTCCACTGTTTCCTTAGCGGTCAGCAAGCAGTTCTCGGCTTCTTTTGCATTGCCCTGATAGGCGAACAAGCGGCCCTCGACATTCAACATCTCAGCTTCCAGAAACGTCCCTTTTAACTGAGTGCTCGGCATCAAGACAAGAGCCTGCTTCAGCGAAGACATGCCTTCATTGGCCAGGCCTTCCTGATCCAGGACATCGGCCAGCTCATAGAGGAGCCGAGCGGACAGATCGTTGTCCTTGGTATTAGCATTGGTGGCGTAGCCGATCGCTTGCTTGAGCAGTCTGTCCGAGTCGGCCAGGCGCTCGAGATGGCGAAGAGCGATCGCTTTTCGTTCCATGACCTTGGCGGCGGCCGGACCGTTAAAGCCTGAGCCGCCGGCCGCAAGCGCTTGATCATAAGATTTGATCGCGTCATTAAATTGTCTGGCACCAAGGGCGGTATCACCACTCTGGCAAAGCGAGCTCACCGATTGGGTGGCAGCACCCTCGGTCGCAGGCGAAGGAGGTTGGGCGGGCTGGGCCGTGGCGGATGCGGCAGCACAAACACTGAATATTGTTACCAGAAATGGTTGCCGGCACCCTTTGGTGTCAAGATTTCTATTGCCGGCTCTTCTCTTTGACAGCTGTCTATTGACAAACATTCGTACCCCTCGCCATAGTCCTTCTAAAGCAGCTTTATCCAAAGGAATAATTCTACACCGCCGCGGTCGAATCACCCGGTAGTTTATAGGAACGCAACTTTCCGGCCGATTTCGGGTACCCTTGCAAGAACCCGGAGGAAGACAAAATGCGCAACTTGACACTATTTGCCATTCTGGCAATTTGCTTAACTTCCTTGTACACCATCGACTGTGCCGCATGCTCCGCCAGCGAAGGCAGCCAAGACGATGAGTCCAGGGGAGGATTGCGCAAATTCTGGAGTGGAAACGGCGATATGCGCCGCCAGACCTTAATGGTGGATGGCGAGGCCCGAGAGTACTTTCTTTATATACCGAGCGGGCCGATAGAGTATCCGGCGCCGGCCGTTTTTGCTTTTCACGGCGGCGGCGGCACTGCACGGGCCATGGATAAGTTGACCGGAGGCATCACCAGATGTGCCGATCAAAATCACTTCTTGATAGTGTTTCCGGAAGGCATTTCCCGGCATTGGAACGACGGACGTAAAGTCAACGATCACAAAGAGGATGATGTTGCCTTTATTACCAGGCTAATCGAATCATTGACCGGGCAAGGGAAGATCGACGGCGCCAGAGTTTATGCCACCGGCATATCCAATGGAGGATTCTTCTCGCAATACCTTGCCCTCAAGCTCCCCGGCAGATTTGCCGGGATCGCGTCGGTGGCGGCAACCCTGGCTGAGAATCATGCATCTTTGATGACCAGGACTGCCACACCCGTGATGTATATACTGGGAACCGAAGATCCACTGGTTCCATTTTCTGGTGGAAAGATCGGCGGCAAGCTCTTCAAAAAAGGACGCGGTCAGGTACTATCGGCAGATCGGGCAGTGCGTTTCTGGCTCGAGAATAACGGTTTGGGCGAGAGCACCGGCCAATCGATGGTATCAGATACAATACCATCCGATCATACCTCCGTGCTCCATCAGCATTTCGGCGTGAGCGGCTCGAATGAGGAAGTGGAGGTTTATGACATCCAGGGTGGAGGACATACATGGCCAAGAGGTTGGCAATATTTGCCCGTCGCCATCGTCGGTCGCACCAGTCAGGAGTTAAACGCCAACCAGGTCATATGGGATTTCTTCAGCCGGCATCATTTATAATCGTGGAATGCAGCCCGGCAAGAAATCGAACAGTCTGATCAGTAATTTGAGTTGGTCGCCCGACGATCGAGAGATTCTTGTCTGCTATTTCCAGAGAAATCCACGCATCCTGGACATGGCTCGAAAACGGCCGCCCGTCGATCTCAACTTCGACTGGCTGGAAAAAATCATGAGCTTCGACATGACAAACGGCGGCTCAAGCGATGGCGGTCCCGCCATTAACGAGGTGCCACCGTATGTAGGGTCATGGTCTCCGAATGGCATGCTGATCGCATTGGGGGCCGGCAATGAAGTCCACGTCATCGACCGCGCTGCTCGAAAAGGCTGTCACAGGCATGTTCTCATTGAAGAGCCTCCGGAACCGTCGAAATATTTGGCGCGCTTGCAGGCCGATCCGGTGCTGTCCAGACTGCCGATGACCGGCTCAAGAGCGGAGATGGAGACGAAATTGGCCAAACTCCTCTCAAGCTCACCCTATAACGTCGAAAGTGTAGGTTGGACGAGCAACGGATATATCATCGTCGGTACTCGCTCCAGCATATACGTCTGGGACCCGACGAACGATAAAATCGTGCAGCGTTTCTCTCCCGAGCTCATTCCCGGTGATTTGAAAAGCCCGGTTTGCTCACCGAGCGGACAATATCTCGCTGCATTTTTCGTGCCCGATCTGAAAATCATTTCCGAGGCCTACTGGAATTTGAACAAGTCTCTCAATATCGCCCGACCGTGCCTTTATCTTTGGAGCACCACCGATGGCGCCATTTTTCGCTTTCAGGGACCCGAGCTTACAGAGAGCTCGATCAACAGGCTGTACTGGTCCAAAGACGATCGACTCCTGGCCTGGTCGATGGACAATCAGGTCCTGGTCTTCGATCGCTGGAAGCAGACGACACGAGTGCTTGTTCGTACTCAAGACAAGGTTGTCAACCACATCGACTGGTCACCGGCAGCAAACCAGATTGCAATCTCGGACACCTCTGATGGTGTCATTATTTTTGACGTGTCGAGCGGCACAAGACGGAGCAATTTACGAGAAGTCTCCTGGGGCAAGAAGGAAGCTCCGTCGGGATCATTCGCCTGGTCTCACAGTGGGCATGCGATCGCCATACCTTACGGAGAAGATCATATCGAGATGTGGAAATTGGCTTGATCGGGTCGGTTAATTAGATCCAGCTAGAAACCGCTCCTCATGAGCCTTTTTACCTTGTCGGATGAACTCTTTGAATAGCGGTTCGCAATTGGCGTAATCACGCTCGGGATGGAATTGAACGCCGACAACGAAGTCCTTGCTCGCTGATTCAATCGACTCGACCACGCCGTCGGGGGCCTTGCCGCTTATCTTCAGGTCGTTGCCTAATTTGCCCACGCACTGATGATGATTGCTGACCACGGTTATTTTGTCGGCATGCATGATGGCCGCCAGTTTGCTGCCGGGCTCGAGATCGACCTCATGCCTGACCAATACTTTGTTGCTCTCTCCCGGTTTGCGGGCGTGCGCGGTATTGGAGTCTTTGATTTGCGAGGGAATGTCCTGGATCAGACTGCCGCCTGATACTATATTTAGTGCCTGGCAACCGGCGCATATCCCCAGGACAGGCAAGCGTTTTTCTTTGAGGGCAGCGCGCATGAGAGCAACGTCAAAGCGTGCTCTTTCATCATGCATTTTCTCGACCGTCGGGTGCGGCGTTTCACCATATAACTCCGGCGGATAGTCATTGCCGCCGATCATCATTACTCCATCCAGGCGGGCGAGCAGCGCAGGCAAGTCAGACTCGGGCATAGGCGGAATCATGACCGGAACTCCGCCGGCTTTGACGATGGCATTGACATAATCCGGCAGAATTCTGTAGTGCAGGCGCTCTTTATCGCTCACATCCATATTAATGCCGATTAGCGGTTTGTCACGCTCGGCATTTTCGGCCGCCACCGCTTGTGGTACTGATAGCGAGAGAACCGCCAGGGCAAAAAAGAATGTAATGAAAACCCTCACTACCAGCCGATCTATCGCTCTTTTCATTGTGACAATCATCCTCCTCAGCAATCTCTAGTTCCTAAACATTTCAGCGAGTGCGCGTGCCGTCCGCCGGAAAATTAAACTCAAAAATGGCATTGCCCACCGGCACTCGCAGGCAAGCTTTGCTCAGCCTGGCGGCATCAAAATAGAGCGAGCCGGAAAGCGTGTTGGCTGGTGGCAGAAAGGCAGGACCCAGCCCGGAAGACTTAATCGTATCAGCACTGCGATGAGCATTGTCAGATACCATGGCCGCCCTGGCAAGTGCCCTTGCTTGCGCTTCGTAGTCTGGCACTTGAGTCGTTACAGTGGTCATATTCCCCGAGCGCGAAACGGCGGGAATTGTCGCACCATAACCATACACCGGAGCGTATCCGAAAATGCCTGGATTGCCTATCATTGTCGTGGTCACCGGTCTGGTGGCATCCGCTCCCCAGAATCTGATCCAGCCTGCTTTTCGATCACCCTTCTTCTCGACTGCCGCCGCCAATTTAGCCGTGTCGACCTGCGGAGCCAGAGCCACTTTCGGAGAGACGACGAAGAAGGAGGGCGGGTTAGGAAGAAATTCAATTTCCCTGCCGCTCTCATTTCTGACCACGATTCGCACCTCGGTGACTTTAGTGGATTCGACAGGCTGGGCAACAAGAGAAGCCGCGACAGTGACACCATTGGCGGTGACAACCTCCTGCTCGCAAGCATTCTCATAACGCTTCATGCAGTTGGGAGCTCCGGAGGCAAATCGGAAAGTAACGTTGTCCCAATAAGGGTGCGTCTTATATGGAATAAGCGGGGCAGCCAGCGGCCATTTGATTCTCAGCGCCTCCTGGAAGCGCCCTTTTGCCTCGTCGTCATTGCCGAGGCGCATATCCAGCGTGGCGATCTTCTCGAGTATATCGGCGGATGGCAGGCTGCCCGGACCGGCAATTTGATTTTGCTGGTCGAGAGCTTGCTCATAGAGCTCAATCGATTTTTTAAGCTCGCCCTCATCGCTGGTTATGTAGGCCATATGATTGAGGCTATCGACAAGCTGGAGGGCGCTCGTGCCGCCAATCGCCTTCCGCAAGCCAATCGCCTTTTGGCAGTAATCACCTGCCGCAGCCAATTTTCCCTGAGCATGATAGAGCCATGACAGACCGTCATAAAGCCGGGCCTTCAGGGCATTGGAGCTGGAATCGGACTCGACCAGGGCTTGCGCTTTTTTGTATTCTCTGGCCGCCTCTTGAAAGCGACCTTGATTCAAGATTGCCTCAGCCAGACCGGTTTGCAAGTAGGCTCGCTTAACATCTTTCTTGAGCGATTGTTTGAGAGCGTTTATGAAATAAGTCTCGGCCTGACCGTACTGACCCAGATCAAGCGCCCGATCGCCTTCATTGGGCTCGACATCCTCGCTCGTCTGCTCTTTTGTTGCTCCATCATTCTGCCTACCGGCATTTTTAGCGTCTGCGCTCCCGGACAATGGTTTTGAGTGCGCTCTTTCAGCCGAGCAACAGATCAAACAGAGGATCATCGAGGTGAACAGCGCGCTCACGCTCTTGAGCGTTTGATACGTAGTCGGCATCCTCTTCTCGCTCCAGGCAGTCGGAAAATGATGCAAGAAGTTTATCACCAAGACCGGATGCATGTCTGAGCTGATCGGACAAAGTAAAGAGCCCGGCATCGAGATCCGGGCTCAACATCAGCTATGAAGCCTTCTGTTATTCGCCTTTTGGCTTGACGACGGCAAAAGAATTATCTTTGTTGTCGATGCGCCAGATTTTCTCGGCGCTTGTTGTGGCGCGAAGGCGGATGTATTTCTTCGGCATGTGCAAGCGAACCATGCCATCGGAATTAAGTTCTGCCCATGGCAGGTTGCCGGAGCCAGTCGCCTCTTGCTTGTCATTGCAAGTGTAGGCCAGCTCGATTAGATCGCCCTGGGTCGGTTTTACATCGGCGTTACCGTATGAGCCTGTTACCTTTTGAATGTCGAGAACTTTGTAGATAGCCAGGCATTGCTTGTCGCTCTTCTTGCCGGCTTTAACTTTTTGGTATTGCAGAGAGAGCAATGTGTCGGTGCCGGCCTGGAAGTCTGCTGCGTCTTCAGCTAATGCCGGCAGTGCACACGATACAACTAATGTGGCAGATAGAGCTGCGAATACGCCTTTGTGTTTCACGTTCCTACTCCTCTCAAATGTGGCTAGTCACTAGATCCATATTCTTGGTAAACCCAATACGCGAGCAAATTTTCAAAGCGGCTGATAAATTAGATGGCAATTAGGATTTGTTTTTTCAGACTGCGATATCGTATTGCGTTGTTCCAGAATGCTGGCTCCCCGGCAGCAAACGTCCGGATCGGCGTCGGCTGCCAATTAATCCCTCAAATCTTCCCACACTTCAGGCAGGCGTGAATCATCAAGAGGTCTCTGAAAGCTTAAAAGTTCTGCTTGGCATCACCATTGCCTTGTACGTCGTCGCCATGTTCGTGTTGGCGCACTTTGCTCATCAGCGCGTGCACAACACCGAAGACTATATTGTTGCCGGGCGGCGATTGCCTCTCTTTCTCGCCTGGGCGACCCTGGTGGCCACGTGGTTCGGTGCCGGAACCATTCTTACCGTCTGCACCGAAGTTTCAAAACACGGCGTGCAACGAGCCGCCCTCGATCCGCTCGGTTCGGGTTTTTGCTTGATCCTGGCCGGACTGTTCTTCGCCAGACCGCTGTGGGACATGGGTCTTCTCACGCTCTGCGATTTCTTCAGGCGCCGATTCGGCGAGCGTGTCGAAATCATCTCGGCATTATTGATGGTGCCAAGCTATTTCGGCTGGATAGCAGCTCAATTTGTCGCGCTTGCCCAGGTCTTTGAATTGTTCTTCGGACTGCCCGTGCCCATCGGCGTCTTGCTCATCGCTTTGTTTGGCACCGGCTACACTCTGCTTGGCGGCATGTGGTCGGTTACTCTCACCGACTCGGTGCAAATCACACTGGTGATGATTGGATTGGTGGTCTTGACGTTCAATGTCCTGAGCGGCGTTGGTCATGGTGATGCCGTGGCCGGTTACTGGTCGGTGATCAACACGGTGCAACATGAGAGCCCGGAAAAACTGGTGTGGATCCCGACGGAGACAGCGTCCAAGTTCTGGGGCTGGGTGGCAATCTTGTGCGCCGGAGCGCTGGGAAATATTCCCGGGCAAGATCTCATGCAGCGCGTTTTTGCATCAAAGAGCGCCAAGGTGGCGCGGCAGGCCTGCTGCCTGGCAGGAGTCGCCTATATCATGTTTGGACTTCTGCCTGTGCTCCTCGGACTGGTGGCGGCAACTTACTTCAAAGATAGAGTCAACGATACGGTGCTGCCGGCACTGGCGCACGCTTTCCTGCATCCAGTCATGGCCGTCATATTCGTCGTCGTGATCATGTCCGCCGTTCTCTCCACCGTAACCAGTTCGATACTGTCACCAGCCACGGTGCTAGCGCAAAACCTCCTCAGCAAGCTGAAATTCATTACCCTTGATGGTCTGACGCTCAACCGCGTCTGCGTCGTCATCGTCGCTGCCGGAAGTCTGGCGATGTCATATTCCGGTCAGGGCGCATTTGCTCTTTTGGAAAACGCCTATTCGCTGACCATGGTTGGCTTGTTCGTTCCGCTGGTCATGGGGCTCTACACTCGGCCGCGCAATCAACTGCCGGCCCTGGCGGCCATGTTGGTCGGCACCGGGGTATGGCTGCCGCAATACATAATGGGCTGGGAGCATTTTCTTCAGGCAGTGCCGCCATTCGATCAGATCGGCATTTCGCTGTCCTTGAGCGCCACAACAGGCTCTTTCCTCGCCTACTTATTGGTGCACGTCGTGCAATGCAAATTTCTGAAGATGGAGACCGATCAAGAAGATCTCGTAAAGGCGGCAAGATTAAAAGTTCCGCCTTCAGTGGGGTAATTCCCATTGGTTTTTGACGATCGTGACTATATATTTCGAGATGACTCGTCAAAGAGATGAGTCGGTTCGGCGAAGCGGTTTTGATATTGATAGAAGAAACGATCGAGCGATGACTCGGGCGGAGCATGTTGCTCCAACCCGATTGATGCCGATCCGCTCTCTGGCATGATGAGCCGTTTTCGTCGTCAATCGATGGCAAGCCCGGATTATAGCTCCTGCCCGCGATCATTGCCCGATCGCGGCGGAAGATGGTACGCGGCTGAACCTGTGCGCGGGACGATTTGCCTTAGTGTGTGTCAGGAGCCTGGCTCCTGTGTGTGTTGTGTGTTGGTTGATCAGTGGGCAGGGGCACAATTACGTGCTCCGGGTTGCGCGCGCCCTGGTACGTTTTTGTGCCACCTGATATGGTGGCAGTATGCCGGATGCGAGAATTTACGCCTCCAGGTCGGCGGCGTTCGAGGCTCTTCAGAAAAACGATGCAAAGCCGGGCGGCAACAAAAATGAGAATGAAGCGAGTTCAGCCAGAGAATTATTAGCCAGGCTGGCATTGGAGGAGTCGAGCAGGCGCGGTCTGAAGAAGGGCAGCCTGCAGAAGCAGGCGTCGATGCCGGCTTCGCAAACAAGCCCCGCCCTTGAAGGGCAAAGCGCCCTGGAGGAGCTGATTGATTGCGGCAGCTCTCATCTGATCGCCGATGATAAAACCAGGCAGAGCTTCAATCGTTTCACCGCTGAGACACTGAAGACCGCCAGTCTCTTCTCCAGAGGGCGAATCGGCTTCGCCAGCGCCATTTTAACTCACGGACTGGATCAGGTGCGCGCCAACGAAAGCACCGCCGACGGCGCCCTGGACTTTGCCCTGGGCGGCTTGAAAGGCGCCTCCATGAGAGGCTTGTTCAGCCTGACCTCGAAGAACTTCGAGCATGCCGCAAGCAAAGGTATGGCCCTTGGTATAGGAAACCGGGCCGCCGATATAGCCTTCAACCGCCAGACCTTGCTCGATCCATCCTCTGCTCTCGAGCGCCTGGAGCGCGAGACCACCAATCGAAATCTTTGGATTTATGACGGTGCCACCTTTGCATTAGGGGAAGGATTATTCGGGGGCGCCAACAAGCTTTCCAGGGGGCGATTGGCAAAGAGCGAGCTCCTGGGCGGCATGAGCATGGGCGGTTCCTTTGGTATCGTAAATGGTGGCAGCCAGGAGCTCATCCGCCAGAGGCAGGCGGGCGAGGATTTGCAACTTTCAAAAGTGGCGCGCAGCGCCGGACGGGAAGCGGCCGTCGGCATGATCGGCTCGGCAATGGGGTTGAAACTTTCCGATCCGCGATTCCACGCCTCGGTGAAAGAGGGTTTGAGCAATCTTGATGGCAAGGCAAAAAGCCTGCTTGAATCATCGGGCATCAAACGGGATCGGCAGCAACGGGAATTTGTCGTCACCCAAGGCCAGGCAGCCATCGATCAGTTCATGAGTAATAAACGCAGCGAAGCGACTGCAACAGTCAGAGAAATCAAGCCGGTCTTATTCATGAAGCGAATCGGCAAGGAACAGACGATTACGCTCCGCCACCAGACGAGCACAGGAGCGGAAGAGTCATCCGCTCCCGTTGCAAAGACAGGCTCCAGGCAAAACGGCGCAGGCGATCGCCCGGCGCCCGATGTGCTGGAATCAAGCATGCTCCTCGCCTCATGCTCGCCCGAGACTCTACCGGCAGCCTTGCGGGCCCGGCACGTTTTTCCCGACGCTCGCGGTTCCGTCTGGCTGGACATGGACTCGACCGGGGGGCGGATTCGTCTTTTGCACGGCGGCGATCCGCAACTGAGGCCCGATTACGCACCACTCGGCAAACTGATCGAGCTCGGACAAAGAAAAATTACGATGAACGTGATGGCACCACTGGTGGTGGGCAACCCGGCCGAGCCAGGCGCTCCAGATCCGGCATCCAGAGCTGCATGGCAGTCCTTCGAGCGCGACCTGGCCTCAGCCAAGAAACTGGGCATTGACGGTGTGAGCACCGATGTCTGGTGGGGACTGGTCGAGCCCGGAGCGGATAATTATCGCTGGGACTACTACGATCGTTTGAGCGATCGCATTCTCGATCACGGGCTGAAGTGGGTGCCGATCATCTCATTACACCAGGCCGGCTGGAATGAGCCGGGCAAAGGCAACGTCGGAGATGATGTCTTCGTTCCGGTACCTTTTTATATCTGGAACTACTTGCAGTCGAAAACCGCTTCATCCAATCCCGATGTTGGCAAGTACATGAGCGAGCAGGGCAACGCCAGCCCCGAGTATGTCTCAGCCTGGGCAACCCGCTTTGCCCTGCCCCGCTACGAGTCGCTCATGCGCGCATTTCAGGATCACTTCTCGGGCAAACGCGAGGGCATCGCGGAGATCAATGTCAGCCTCGGACCGGCAGGCGAGCTTCGTTATCCATCGTACAACTCGCACGATCGTGGCACCGGCTATCCAACACGCGGCGGTCTTCAATCTTATTCCGAGTTGGCGCGAAAGTCGTTTGAAGACTTTGTCATGGCAAAGTATGGCAGCCGCGAGCGCATCAAAGAAGCCTGGGGCGAACTGGACAAGATCGAACCGCCAAGAGATGTGGAAGCCTTTTTCCGCGACGGCAAACACATAAACAGTCAATACGGCAAAGACTTTTTCGACTGGTACAATCAATCGCTGATCGATCACGGCAAGCTCGTCCTCGGGACGGCGCTTGATGTATTTGGGCAAAACGGTTCTCCATTTGGTGGTATCGATATTGGTGCTAAAATACCCGGCATTCACTGGCGTGTCGGCAGCCGAAGCGGACACCAGGTTGTACTTGGAGACAGGCTTGCCGAGCTGACTTCCGGCATCATACGAACCAGCGGCGGCGACTGGAGCGCTGACGGTCTTGGTCGAGGTTACGCTCCCATATTGTCCACTTTCAGCAGCGTGCAACGCCGGGGCGCGCCATCACAGGTGGTGCCTCATTTCACCGCTCTGGAGATGATGGACGGGCAGGAGGGCCCGGCCATTCAATCACTGCCTTACAGCCTGGCCAACTGGGTGGGGCGCGAAAGTGCTCGCCAGGGACTGAGGCTCAAAGGGGAAAACGCTCTGGGCGGCAACCTCTACGATGGCGCCGCCTGGGACCGACTGCGCTCGCATCTGGCCTTGCCGGGTAACCGGGAAGAAAACGCCAACTATCACGGCTTGACGCTTTTGCGCATGTCTGATGCTCTGGGCAGCGATGTCGGGCGAGCCAAACTGGCGGAAATAATTCGGGCCATTCGCGAAGCGTCATCAAGCGAGGAGAGGCAAGCGAAATAAAAGGAACGCTGCTCCGTGTTATGCTATACATCCTTTTTGTGAAGGCGCTGAGTGAGAAGACCAGCCGACCTGCATGGCGCTATTTTTGCGCCTGGGAACCGGTTTTCAATCAGCAGCGAACGGCAATCGAGCGAGGAGATTACCATGTCTAGCCCTTTAGCTGGAAAACCTGTGCGCCCCGATCAGCTTGTCAATGTCCCCAAGCTGATCACGGCTTATTACATGGAGAAGCCTGATGTATCAGACCCGGCGCAAAAGGTGGCTTTCGGGACATCGGGACACCGGGGCTCCGCCTTCAAGCACGCCTTCAATGAAGATCACATATTGGCGGTCACGCAGGCGATTTGTCAGTATCGCAAACAACAGGGCATTAACGGGCCGCTGTACATGGGCATCGATACGCATGCGCTTTCCGAGCCGGCATTCGCCAGCGCGCTCTGCGTTCTGGCCGCCAACGACGTCAATGTGATGATCGACAAAGCCGGCGGTTACACACCGACACCGGCTATCTCGCTGGCAATCCTCATGTACAATCGCGGCCGCACGAATGGTCTGGCAGACGGCATCGTCATCACTCCATCGCACAATCCCCCCGAGGATGGCGGTTTCAAATACAATCCTCCCTCCGGCGGTCCGGCAGATACGAATATCACCGGCTGGATCGAGAAGCAAGCCAATCAATATCTCGCCGATGGGCTCAAGGACGTGCGCACGATCTCGCTGAGCGCCGCCCGATCCCATTCTCACGTGCAGGAGTTTGATTTTGCAAAATTATATGTGGATGAGCTGGCGTCAATCATCGACCTCGATTCGATTCGCTCAGCCAAAATAAAGGGCGCCGTCGATCCTTTAGGTGGTGCAGGAGTTGCCTACTGGCAGCGTTTAATCCATGACTACAAACTGCCCATTGAAGTAGTCAACTCCAGAGTCGATCCGACATTTTCTTTCATGCATCTCGACTGGGACGGCAAAATCAGAATGGATTGCTCCTCACCATATGCGATGGCAGGTCTTCTGGAGCTGAAAGACCGTTTCGACATCGCTTTTGGAAACGACACAGACCACGATCGGCATGGCATCGTGACGCCGGCAGGTTTGATGAATCCAAACCATTATCTCTCCGTCGCCATCGATTATTTGTTCAAAACACGTGATGGCTGGAGAAAGGATGCGGGCATCGGCAAAACGGTCGTGTCCAGCAGCATGATCGATCGAGTTGCCAAAAGGCTGGGACGAAAGCTGATTGAAGTGCCGGTCGGCTTCAAGTGGTTCGTGCAAGGGCTGCTCGACGGCTCGCTTGGCTTCGGCGGAGAGGAAAGCGCCGGCGCCTCTTTCCTGCGCAAGGACGGCAGCGTCTGGACAACTGATAAGGACGGGATAATCCTGGCGCTTTTAAGCGCTGAGATTCTGGCCAAGACCGGCAAGAACCCGCAGGAACATTACAGGGAACTGACCAGGCAGTTTGGCGATCCTGTCTATGAGCGCATTGAGGCGCCCGCCACTGCCGCACAGAAGGCACTGTTCAAGAAGCTCTCGCCCGAGCAGATCCGAGATTCCGAACTTGCCGGCGAGAAGATCACGAACAAATTGATCGCCGCGCCGAGCAACAACGAACCGATTGGCGGCCTGAAGGTCGAGACCGAAAATGGCTGGTTTGCCGCTCGACCGTCGGGAACCGAAGACGTGTACAAAATCTATGCCGAGAGTTTCAAGGACGAGAATCACCTGCGCCAGATTCAAGAGCAAGCCAAGGAATTGGTCGCGAAGGTGCTATCATCCGCGGTGGCAGTATAGCGGGCGCTGCTAACTCAACCCGGTCAGGCGCTTGAGGACGAAGCCGAGTCCGGCCAGAACCAGAGTCGTGGATATGATTATCCACTTGCTGAGCCTGTGTACTTTTGATAGCCCGACGATGTTCAGATAAAGTGTAAAAACCATCGAAACTATGCCGCCCAGCTGCAGCGGTCCTAATGTTATCCAGGCAAAAAGCAGCGGTGCTTTGCTGAAAGCGAGGACGCGGAAGGTTTGGCCGAGTGTGCCTTTTCCCTTGAAGAGCCAGCCGAGAAAGAAGAATACGATGTAAGATCCCACACCGGTGAAAAATAGACTGCTCAAAAGAGGCAGGATGAAAGCCTCCACGTTTAACTTGGCAATTCCCTGAGCAGTTGCGTACAGGACCGCCGCAATGGTTAAAAAGAGAAAGCCACCACCCACGGTTCCAGCAGGCATGGCAGCGAAAAATTTCTTCGGATGCCGCAAAACCGCAAGCGCTTGAGTGAAAAAGATCTGCAAGTGATTCTTGCCCTGCGGCGAAAAAACTTTCAGGGCGAATTCTTCATCATAGTCAGGATCGTCGGTTGGATCGAACTCGACAAGCCTGTCCTCATCATCTTCAGAAGACTCGTCTTCTAGACCTCTGCCGCCCTTCAATTTGCCGCCTTCGTCCTCGTCGTCTCGTGCCATGTTTCCCCCGTCAATTCCAGAACTAGGAATTATATTCCGCAAATTCCAGGAGATTATCACGATGATGACAATGAAGCCCTCAGGCGTCTTTCAAAAGACCCAGCTGGCGACCAAAGTCCATGACGTCTTTACGGCTGAGCGGCTTTTCACCAAAGTGTCCGAAGGCGCCGGCTTGCGGTCCATAAGAGCGGAGTAGAGAGATTGATTTGAGTTCGGACTTCGTAAACTGATTAGCGAATTCAGGATGCTTCGCTAACTCCTGCAGATCCGAGAATTTGATCTCATGCTTCTCGTTGATGCTTTTGTCGTTTAGCAACCGAGACATCTTGCTTGTGATCGAGTCAAAGTTGCTGATTATCGATCCCATACCCTCAACCAGGGGGTCGACCTGGTATCGGTAGACGAGATCTTGCACTTGTGCCCCACCGGGTGTCTGAGCCTTCTCCACAGTGGTTCCATGACGATCATGAGCATCGCCTCGCGCCGCTACATTAGTGAACTCGGCCGGCAGCTGACCGCCTCGATTGGCGGCCCGCAAATATGCTTCTTGATCGGCTCTTGATGTGATTACGCCTTCGTTATTGGCTGGCTTTGCGTGGGCTGATGAAATTTTTGCAGAGTTGTCTTGGGGGACGAGAATTGTTCCATCGGAGGACATATTTTGCTTCCTTTTAAAAGCGGCGTCAGACGAGCCTGCCACCAATGATGTGGCCAGCAAGTAACGCGGTTGAGGGTAATTAATGAACAGCGATGTTCGATTGAGGCGAGCGTACAACGTCATAAAGACCGATGTCAAGAGCCGCCATGGCAAAACTACGTAGTCTCAGCCGTGTTGCACCTGAACCATGCAGGCGCCCAAAACATTGCCGGCATCGCCGGACTGAGCCGGATCGACTTTGTTGAGGGCGTTGCGCCTCAACTCAAACTTGCCGGTGCCGATGCCTGAATTCTGATCGATATTATTGGCGACGGTATCAAATACGGTATCAACCCCGAGCTGCGACAATCGCCCGGCAAGCGGTTGTGTTGAGGTGAGAACAATTACCTCATCAAGACCATCGGATGATTTTATCGGGATGCCATTGTATATTTTCATGCGCCCGCCGGATGCGGCATCGCTGTAGCGCTCCGGCAAATCAATCAAGTCCCCTTTTGCCACCTGGTCCTCTTCCGAGGCCGGCTCCGGATAGACAAGGCGAATTTCAGTCTCATCGCTGCGCCGCAAAAGAACAGCGACGTATGTATTGGCTTGCATTCTCAATCTGATCTTGAGCAAGTCGCCCTGCCGAACAACATCGTTGAACTCCATGCGCTCGAACCTGTCTTTATCAAGACTCTGGCGCAAGAGCATGATTTCCACCGAGTCAATGCCGACCTTGCCGCCCTTGAACATAAAGCCGAGCGAATCGAGGAAGCCGGTTTTCTTTCTCTTGAAATAGCCTGAATCTTGCGGAACGCTCGAGCCATCGGCAAACAGAGGCCGCTGCCCACCGGTCGCCGATTGTCGCTCTTGAGTATCGCCACTGACCGGATTGAAGTCACCTGAGCCCGTCTGTCCGGTTTGCTGAGCTTCGCCTGATTGTGCTTGCACCGGCACGGCCAGTCCCGATGAGCTGACGCCGATTCTGGCATCAAGAGGCGGCCAATCACCGGTGAGCCGCTCCATCGTTACACCCGGTGTGTATGCCAAAATCTCCGTCGTTTGCTTGAGCGGATCAAGATCCATGCATTGATAAACTTGCTCGGCACTAATAGCCAGCGACGGATGGATCCACTCTGCATATGCTTCGGCGCCTTCCAGAATCAATCCACAGTGAATTCCGACAACTTGCCCGTTGACGAACAGGGGCGTGCCGGCTGCCGAGGGCGGCAAGCCAAGACTGGTGACATAATGACCGTCGCCTCTTTGCGGAAACGTATCAAGAATGAAGCCTGATTCGACCACCGGCATTTTCGTATCGGGATCGAGACTGATAGCGGTAATCGGTGTCCCCCTGGTCAAGGAGCACTCATTGGCAATCTCGAGCCGAATCGCCTCCAGACCGGTAGGCGGAGAAATCGGCTCGTTCTTAATCTGCAGGGTGTCTTTGAGGAATTTCATGGCGCCCATGATCACACTACCGTCAAAATTGCAGCCTCGCAGCAAACGCTTAAGCGGCAGGCCGTTGCGCAGGTGGTTCCATACGCAAGCAGCGGGCGGGCGCAGGTCGGGCTCGAGCGGCCCGAGGTTCAGTTCCGGCACCGCATGCGATACTATGCCCGTGCCTTCGAATTCTTGCAAAAGCTGCTGATAGCTTTCCATTCTGCCGTAAGCATCCATCAGCAGTCCGGCAGTGCTCTTTTGCACAGGCTCGAATCTGGCCCACTCCGGATCGAAATCGTAGGTAAAAATGAACTGATAACTCTCCTCTGGCTCTCCGGGAAGATGCGAGGTCAGCAAGCGATAAAGCGCGAGCTCGTTGATCAGGTGCAAATATTTGATGTGCGTCACCTTGTTGTCGCCCAGGTAAAACCTGGCGATCGGATTATTGCGTTTCTCATAAAGGGTGAGTGTGCCTTGATTACGATTACCCAGAAGCGACTGCAAAATGGATGTAATCTGCAAATTGTTCGCCGTTCCCGCCAGCGCATGCTCCTCTTCCGGCAGCGTGCGGCTTAAAAAACGATTCACTTTCTCAACCGAGGTCTTTTCCAGAGTGGGCGGCGCCGGACTGAGTACAAGGGCGGCCAGATTCATCGCGTCATAAGCCATCGAGATTGGCGGATAAATCGGAGATTGGTTGAAACTGCGCTTCGCCAGCCAGGGATCATAATAGCCGTGAATGTGAAACTGCTTCACGCCAAATCGGCGCCCCAACTGCGGGAACTCGACGGCAAGCACCTCGGGGTTTTCCAGATAAGGAATCAGTAAATGGGCGCAAGTAATACCGATTTGACTGCGAATAAGCCAGACTGTGCCCAGAACCTGCTTGTTGCTGCGGTCAACAAGCCAGCCAACCGAGCCAAAGTAGGCGCTAATATCTTGTTGCATATCCAATCGGCTTGCCGCTATAGAATCTCGACACCGGTACTTACAATTGAGAGGCACAGGGGGCTGCTGCTACACACCATATCATACCTCCTCAAGAGTAATGTATGTTTAATAGATGGGCGAACTCGTCGGTCTTGTTCATCATCCTTGAAACTATTATTCAAATTCAGGTTTAAACCGTGCCGTTCGGCATCGAGTAGGTGAACCGTATTTAGTGGCACTCTGACAAAGGGACCAGTCTCCCCTTGAATATGAGCCTCTCAGGCGAAACGCATCAGTCGCCAGCCTGGACTCGAGCTGCTTTAATTTTTCGGAGAGCTTAACTTCAACTTTTAGGCCGCTTAACCTGTCACCTTTTGACATCTGATAGAATGCCAGAAATGCTCAAGAAGGTTGTCAGAAGTCTGATTGTGCCCTCTGGGCCGGCACCGCGCCAGCAATCAGCACAAGAGGCTGCATGCCTCACCCCTTAAGGAGCCGGGAGTATGGAAAAGCAAGTTAAAGACACGGAAGTCAAGAAGCACAAAAAGCTCGAGGTTGCTGATACTTATCTCGGTCTTGCCTCGAAGATGCTTACCATTGGCGCGGCGCTGACCACCGTCGGTATATGGGCGTACTCGCAATACTATGTCGGATCGCTGGCGATTCAAACAAGCGGACCGATCGAAGGGCTGACGGTCAAGCTTTATGATGAATCCGGCAAGGAGACTGTCTATCACACCGATCGCATGAAAGTGGCACCGGGGAAATACAAGGTCGTCGTCGAAGGAAAGGATACGCAAACAAGCAATTATCCAATCTCCGTCCAGTTCAACCAGGTTTCAGTGGTATCGCATACGGTGCAGGCAGCGCCCTCTGAACAAAGCACCGAAATTGGATTTGAAGAACCGAACAACGCCGATCAGCAGAGCTCTTCGAAGAACCGCCGGTGGTGGCAGTTCTGGCGGCGCGATTGAATTCTCGTCACTGCCCTTCGATCGGCAAATAGTCGCCAGGTTCGATGCGCATCAGCCTTGAAAAAGGCAATGCCGGGTATTCGTATTTTCCCCAATTGTTCGACCTGGATGCTTTAGCTAGTATAGAGCAACCCCTATGTGATCTAAAAAATGACGACCGATGCTGTTGAAATAGGCGGCTCTGGCAACAACTTCCTTGTTGCTGATGCGGCGAATAGGAGACTCCTGGAGCACTCTCAGGATTTGCGCTCTCGTCCGGGCAGCAAGACAAGAAGCGGGTCTGACCTCCTGGCCGATAACGGGGCTGCGCCGCAGGATAAAAACGGGTCTCAGGGTAGAGGCGAATCGCAGGGCGATAAGAGCGATCCGCCGCCGCTCGATTTCGACAAGCTTTTCGGGAAAAAACAGAGGCCCGCCGGGGGCGCGCCCGGATCGCTTGAGTGGCTGAAGCAGAATCCGGGTGTTTTCCGCTCCGAGTTGCCGCAAAATTGCCGAACCTACCCGGTGTTCGATCAAATCATCGACAAGGCAGTGAGAAATTACTACGACCCGGCTCGTTTCGGAAATCTAGCGGAGCTGAAGAAGAAGGCATGCGATCTTGGCGATCCTTCCGACAAGGACTCGCCTGAAAAGCAGCTGCGCTTTGCCCATGAGATTCTCAAAAGTCTGGATGATCCTTACACGGGAGTCCTGATGCCGTCCGAGCTAAAGGCCTTCGAGCTCCGCGCCCAAGGCAGAGACAGAAGCATCGGCATCACCGTCAAGGAATCTGATACCACTAGTGGTGGCAAACGCTCAATCATGGTGGACCAGGTTGCCGCCGACAGCGCTGCCCAAAAAGCGGGGCTGCAGCACGGCGATATCATAACGGATATCGGCGGTCTGCCTGTAAAAGGTCGTTCTCTACAAGAAGTCGACAGCCTGCTCAACGCATCCGATCGCACCACATTCGGTGTCAAGATATTGCGCGACGGCAAGCCCATGGAGCTGAAGGTCGAGGAGGTTGAAAAGGCCGCCTCAATCGTGCATGACCGATTGTTGCCGGGAAATATAGCTTACATCAGGCTGGATAGCTTCGGCGACCAGGAAACGGCACAACAGTTGCAAACCGCTCTCAAGAAGTACAAAGATGCAGACGGATTCATCGTCGATGTCCGCAACAATCCGGGCGGCATGCTCGATCAAGCCTACAAGAGCGCCGAGCTCTTTTTGGAGAAGGGCAATCTCCTGCAAATCAAGCGCCGCTTAGAAGCGACAAATGCCGAGGATCCGCCCGCCTACAAAACCGACTACTACAGACTGAGTGATAAGGACTTGAGCGTCTCAAGCTCAGCAGATCCCAGAGACAAAGGCAGACCTGAGACACGACTGCCCGATCTCGTGCACAAGCCGACGGTCGTTTTGATCAATGAATCGACCGCTTCAGCTGCAGAAATTTTTGCCTCGGCATTGCAAGACAACGGCGCCGCCACCCTGATTGGAAACACATCTTTTGGCAAAGGCATCGGGCAGACATTATTCACCGAGATGCCCGCCAACAGCGGCCTCAAGGTGACATCCTTCCGCTACCTGACCGCTAACGGCAAGTGGCTTGGCGACGGCAACAACGAGAGGTACGGAATTCAGCCCGACAAAAAAGTATCTAACTTCAAGGGCGTGGCATTGGGCAGTGTCGCCGATGCGCAATTGAAATATGCGCAGCAATTCTTGAGGCTGAAATCCAGCGACGGCAAATAACTTACTCACCAACGATCATTTTAGCCGCATCCTCGAATTCCGATCCGAAAAACACTGATACCGGAGCTGGAGTCATCTTGTAGCCCGCCGGCGGCTTAAACAGACCGGGCGAGACATCGGCCATCTTCTGGCTGGTTGTTTTGAGCCACATATGCTTCTCTTTTCTCGTCGTTTCTTCGCCGACCTCGAGTATAATCGAGCCTCGCGTCGGGGAATCGACCAGATTCCGCCAGATTTCGATCACCTCAATCGGTAGATTGTGATTGTCACTGGCGACTGCTATGGTGCGGCGCTCGATAAACTGCTTAGCGACGCGCGCCTCATAGAGCGCTGCCATACCGCCATCAGCATCCTGAAGGGCGTGGACGCGAAAGGTATAAATCCGAGCCGGTATACCGCAGACAATTTTGGTAACCGGCTTCTGGTGTTGCCGTTCGATAAAACTGGAATTCTCGACTTTATTCGACCAGGCTTTGTAAGGAACGATGCAATAGCGACGATCGCGGGGGTGGAAGATGTGCACGCTCCAATCAGGAGCGCAGGCGATTAACCGTCCGCCGGTGCTTCCTTCCACTCTTATCCTGGTTGCTCCGGCATAGATGATGAAGGAGCCGTACGAGTTGCTCTGCTCTACCCGCCAAACTTTCATTGATTTCTGATTACCGGTCTGCCCCGCCTCATGCTCGTCCTTTCCTTTGGAAAAACCGGCCGGATCTCGCGCCCAGACAGGGAGCGAAACCGATAGAATGTGCGATCGCCCGCATACGAGAGTGTGTAGGAATATCAAGAGTGCAATTGCCGGTGCTCTAAAGTATGTCGGACGCCGGGAAATCATGGGCTTTCGATAATCCTTCCGCTTGTATTTTCTCAATGCCAATGCATTATACTTCCTGAATTGAGGTTACAGATTAGGTGGGCAATGGCTAAAGCATTCTGCAAAGTCTCGTTGACTTCGGCTCGGTACGTTCGCTTCGCGTTGGCGGCCGGCTTGATGCTAACGGCAATACAAAGTCCTTCACTGGCACAAGGTTTATTCTTCGACCAAGATCACGACGTGATCGTTCTGCCGAAATGCGCCATGGCGGTTCGCTATACAAGCAAGACGTTTGTGCCGGTGAAAGCAACGGCCAGCGAAGAGCATGGTTTGTTTTTCGACAGCCCGGTGCTCAAATCATTGCGGATCAAGGAAGATTATTCCAATGTTTCAGTGGCGCAGTCACCCGAGCAAATATTTATCGAGTGCTACGATTCAGGAAAGGTTGGAACGGTCAGCACCAATCGTTTTTCCAAAGAATTCCTCAAAAACAATCGCATCAAAGAAATCACCATGACCAGTGAGAGAATATCGCGCGAGACCGGGCTGCCACTAAATGCGGTGCAGTCGGTCACAGCCGTGAAATCCTTTCAGGTGATACCAAAGGGTGCCGAGGGTCCCTACAATTTGTTTGCTTTCCAGCACGACAAGGGTTTGACCTTATACGCCAGGCACATGCGGGGCGGCAGATCCGACATCATCAGCGATCCGCCCGTCATTTTGACCGATCTCCAGTTCGGCTCGGTCGAGAGCTGCAAAGGCAACGTCGAACCAAATGCGGTAGCGGATACGGCGAGGGCCAGTGATGCCGGCAGGCAGAGTCCCAGCCAGAGCCGCTAGCCCCGAGATTTTCACGGTCACTTCGGCAGTACTTCGCCTGTAACGTCACTTTCCGTCTTGACGGTATTATGCTCGCTGGCAGGTGCGGCAGGAGTTCGTTTGGAACGGCTGCCGATCGATACCTCGGCAGATTTGCCGGCCATGGTGGCTGAGGTCTTCTTGCACTGAGATAAAGTATCATCGGACAAGCGTTCCGCTTTCGCCCCCAGTGATGCCAGGGGTGGTGGCTTAATACTTTGATAGTTGCGAATGTATAGATTCGTTCCCACGGGATTAAGCTTCACTTCTCTGCTTGCATAAGCACGGTCGTCGAGCAATTGGCCCTCGAGCTCCCTGGCTTGCTGAATCAGACCAGCGGCCTTATCCTGAGATTCGCGCTCTTTCAGCTCCGCCTTAGCGCTGCCTACTCTTTTGATCACCTCGGCATCAGCAGCAGCTCGACTTCTAATGGCTTCGGCTTCGGCGGGCGAAAGCGTGGCGCCATCACCCCTGGTGCCAAGCCGAGCCCCCTGTGCCATTCGCTCCGCTCTTTCTTTTAAGGACCTGGCCTGATAATCCGCTTTCTTGATTTCATCGCCGGCTTCCGTCCGCCCTTCCTGGAGGGCTCTGGCACTGGCTTGTCTGGCCTGATGCCTGATCAACTCCAGGGTTCCGGCCGGCAGCTTCTTGCCTGCACTGCCGGCCGAGCCGGCAGGCGGCTCGTCTTCCTCAACACTTCCATCTTGCTCGGCATCGGATTCATTACTGTCCGCCGGGCGCGAAGTCTTCGCTCTACTCTGTCCGCTCAACGTCAGCTCGATTCGCTCTCTGGTCTGCTTTGCATACTTTGCCAGCAACGAGCCTGGCGCGTAATGCTCGACAAGGGCATACTCATGCGCCGCTTCGCTGAGCCGCTCAAGCGCTAACAAGCTATTGCCGCGCAAATAATGGACCGAGGCATCCCCGGGCTTCTTCTCGAGCATGTCCTGGCAGAGTCTCAGGGTGGGAGTAAACTGCCTGGCTTTATACAACCTCAACGCCTCATCCATTGGCTCGGAAGTTTGCCTGGCCGCGGCCGCCTGCCACTGAGCGAGCCAGATACAGACGAGCAATGAGAATGCCCGCCTTCTGCAGGATGGCTTAGACAGCTTATACGAGCTCATCGTCAATTGCCCTCATAAAATCCCCAGCATCAATATTTTTCCCACCGTGCCGGTCCGTGCAGTTTGCTAGAATCTTGCCAATTCTCATGTGCGAGTTTGCAAGAGGTAAAAACGATGACGTGGCCGAAGATGGTTAGATGCACGCTTGTGCTGTTTGCTCTCATGGCAATGGTTGGCAGCGTGTCGGCGGCCGATGATTCGATTGTAAAACAAGCCAGTGGAAATGCACCAGCTGCCCCAGGCAATAGTGACGATTTGACTGCCATTTTAAGGGAGCAGGCGCATAATTACGAGGCTGCCTTTGCCAGAGGCGATGCCGAATCACTGGCGAATATGTGGACCACCTCAGGCATTTACTGCGATGCAAATGGAAAGGTTTATGCCGGACGGCAAAACATCGAGGCGATGTTCAAAAAATATTTTCAGGATTTCGGCGCCGCCCCGATGACAATCGAGATCCAATCAGTGCGCTCGCTGGGAGCGAACTCGGCAATCGAGCGGGGCGTAGCCTCATTGAAGGACAGTTCCGGCAAGGTCGTCTCAAGCGCCCCTTACAGCGTCATCCATGTCAAGGTCAATGACACGTGGCAAATCGCCAGCTGCAATGAAGCGCCACCAAATGCAGTGCCAAATGAGCAGGAAGCCCTGCGGGATCTGGAGTGGCTCGTCGGCGATTGGACTGCCAGAGGCTCTCTGGGAGAGGCTACTCTATCAACGAGATGGGAAGCCGATCACCATTGTTTGCTCGGCAAGTTTAAGATCAAATCTGCCAACGAGCAGCACGACGATCTCATGGTCATCGGCTACGATCCGCGCACGCGCAGCATTGCTTCCTGGGTCTTCGCCTCTGACGGCGGCACCGGTCATGGCCGGTGGCAGAAGAATGGAAAACGATGGCTCGTACAAATGACCGCTATGACACTGGACGGCCACGCGGCCCGGGCTGTAAATGTATTCGAGCCGGGCGACGACGGCACCTTTGTCTGGCAATCGACCAACCGGACGCTTGACGGCACGGTCATTCCCGACAGCGAGAAAATTACGGCTCACAAACTAAGCGCATCTGCAGACTGAACACTCGGCGTTTTCAAAGTCAACCCTTAAACATGAACCTCAAGGAATTAGTTATGTTGAAACGATTGGTAATTTTACTTTGCGCATTGATCGTCGCGCAGAATCAAGCATCCGTTTTTGCCAGAGGATGCGGCGGCGGGGGTGGATTTGGGCGCGGAAGCTTCGGCGGTTTCGGCAATCGTGGCTTCGGCTCTCTCGATCGTGATCTGGGCGATCGCTCATTTGGGGGCGGAGGCATGGATAGTGCATACGCCCGCGGTTTCGATAATCCTGCCATTGGTCGCGACGTCGATCGAAATTTTGGCCGGCCCGGATTCGACACTGGTATCAGAGATTATAGTGGCGTCGATCGCGGCTTTGCCGATCGCCCGATTGACAGCGCTTATGCCGGCCGCGGCGCCGGCTTTGATCGCATTTCGGCTTTAGGCAATTCGGCCTTCGCCGGGCATCATCTCCGCAATTATCCGGATAACTGGATAAACAACCACGGCAATCTCGTGCGCAACAATTTTTACGGGCATCCATTTTGGGGCCGCGACTGGTGGAACAACCATCCCTGGGGTTGGTACTACCCTGGCTGGGGCTGGGGCGGCGCCGCGGTTTGGTA
Source organism: Pseudomonadota bacterium (assembly GCA_021324135.1). Classification (GTDB taxonomy): domain Bacteria; phylum Cyanobacteriota; class Vampirovibrionia; order Obscuribacterales; family Obscuribacteraceae; genus JAJPJO01. The sequence continues at coordinate 13,565 of JAJPJO010000532.1, read as the reverse complement.
CCCTGCTGATTGGGCGGCACTGGCGGCAATGTTAGGCATGGATGCGGCGCTCGTGCCGGCCGAATATGATTACGGCAACAACGTCACCTACAATAACAACGAGGTGTACTACGGTGACCAGCCGTATGCAAGCGCCGATCAATATTATCAACAGGCGCAAACTCTGGCGACATCATACATCCCGACAAGCAAACCCACTGCCGGAGAAAAATGGAAAGCGCTGGGCGTCTTCTCTCTGGTGCAGGGGCAGCAGACAGACTCAACTACAGTGATCCAATTGGCGATTGATGGAAAAGGTGATGTTGCCGGCAACTATTTCGATATGCTCAGCGATCAAGGTCAGCAGCTGCACGGTAAGTTGAACAAGAAAACCCAGCGCGTCGCCTGGACTGTGGGCAATAACAAGAACGTTGTTTATGACACGGCCATGGGAAATTTGCTCTCGAACCAGGCACCAATTCTGGTGCACTTCGGAAAGGAGCGGACGGAACAATTCTTGCTCGTACGCCTGAATAAACCTGATGGTGAGCCCACTCCCACGCCCGCTTCTTCCAGCCAAACGCCAAAGGGTTGAGCAGCTTAGAGCAGCGTTCCCCTCAAAATGACATTTGCAACACCAAAATAGAGCAGCACGCCTGTGACATCAACTATGGTGGCAACAAAAGGCGTGGATGCGCTCGCCGGGTCAAACCCAGCCCGTTTTAAAACAAAGGGCAGCACCGATCCTGATATCGTTCCCCACAAAACAATCCCTACCAGGGTCAAACCGACGGCAATGCCAAGCAAGAAAGAATGCGGTCCGTATGTGTGAAAAGCGGCATCCCATGCCAAAACCCGGATGAAGCCAACAATTCCCAGGATAATTCCGATACAGAGTCCAACCATCGCCTCGCGCTCGATCACTCGCCACCAATCTTTGAGCCTTACCTCACCCAGGGACATAGCTCTGACGACGAGTGTGGAAGCCTGCGATCCGGCGTTGCCGCCACTGCTGATAATCAGAGGCAGAAACAATGTCAAAACGACGGCCCGAGCAATTTCATCCTCGAAAAATCCCATGGCGTTTGCCGTGAGCAGCTCGCCGAGAAAGAGGACTATAAGCCAACCGGCGCGCTTTTGAATCATCGTGGGCAGATCGATCTTCAAATAGGATTCGCCCAGAGCTTCGCTGCCCCCCATCTTTTGAATGTCTTCCGTGGCCTCTTCCTCGACGACGTCGACAATATCATCGATAGTGACAATACCCTTCATATGCTTATCGGCATCGACGACCGGAATGGCCAGCAAGTTATGCTCGGCGAAGAGGCGGCTCAATATCTCCTGATCGGCATCTTCCGGCACGGTAACCACATTGGTTCGCATTACCTCACTGACTTTCTGATTATGCCGCGATGAGAGCAAGCGTCTCACCGACAACACGCCCAGAAGCTTTTGCTGAGGGTCGAGAACGTAAACGAAATAGATTGTCTCTACTTGCTCGAGCGCTTGAATGCGCAGATAGGCAAGAGCTTCATCAACCGTCATGTCCGGCCGCAGGCGAATATAGCGAGGACTCATCAAGCCGCCGGCCTGATCCTCACTATAGGCAAGAAGCGCCGTGACCTCGTTGCGCGTTTTTTCATCGAGCAGCTCCAGGAAATGATGACGATCTTGCTCCTCTTCCATTTCCTGCAGCACATCAGCAGCATCATCAGGATCGAGCGTTCTAATCCAGAGGCGCTGGTCCCTGGTCGGCAGCGCCAGCAATATTTCAGCCTCATCCTGGGCGTTCAATTCACGAAAGAACTCTTCGGCATCAGCAGCTTGCAGAGCCTGAAATCGCTTCAGCTTTTCATCAAGCTCAAGCTCGTCCCACTCATTGTGCAGTGCGGCGTATGCAACTTCTTTTAACTGAACGTCTACCACATAGCTACCCAGGTCACCTTGATTCCGCATTAACCTAGTATGGCGGAGGCGACCGGGCAGTTCAATTGAACAAATGAAACTTTTGAAGAAACATTGCCCGGCTTGTCATGGCCGATTGTCGGCCGATTGGGCAACGTCCGAGTCCGGCGACTAAAATGACGACATGAGCGATGCCGGGAATAAGGACAATTCAACTGCACGGATCGGGCGTCGAAAGTTAGCTTTGCTCCTCAAGCTTGCCGCCGCCTTAGCAGTCCTCGCGGTACTCCTGATCATCCTTGATTTTTGCTCATATCCACTTCTCAATCCGCCGGAGCGATCGGCGGCATTCAATAAAGGATGCAACGGGATCTGGCTCCGTTACTACTGGTATAGAGGCAAACACAGCGACGCCGAATTCAAGGTCATGCTGCAAAAGCTGAGGCGCGGTCAAATCAAATATGCTTTCTTCCATGTGCTCAGGGTCAATCCGGACGGCTCGCTGAAATATAAGAATGTTCAAAACGCTTGCAAGATTACCGATGGCATACATAAAGAGGCACAGGGAGTGAAGGCAATCGCCTGGGTCTATGTTCCAAGCAGGTTGAACGGGCCCGATGGCGCCGATCTCTCCCAACCCGGAGTTCGCCGCAATCTGATCGAAGTAGCCAAATGGCTGGTCCGCGACTGCCACTTCGATGGCGTGCAATGGGACTACGAGTTCTGCGCCAATCGAGACGCCTCCTTTTTACTTCTCCTTGATGAAACTCAAGAGGCCTTTAGAGGTCTGGATTCACCGGGCTCGAAGAAGATGCTCTCGATCGCGACACCGATGTGGTATCCCTTTACCCTCTGGGGTTGGGATGATGCTTACTTCAAGGAAGCCGGCAAGCGTTGCGATCAAATCGCAGTGATGTGCTATGACTCATTCTTTTACTTGCCGACGTGCTATGTCTGGCTGGTGCACCAGCAAGTCGTGCACGTGACACGCTCAGTGAAGGAAGCTAATCCGTCCGCCTCGGTCTTGCTGGGCATTCCCGTTTATGATGGTGGAACGCTTGGGCATGTGAGCCAGACGGAAAACATATGCGCCTCGCTGAAAGGCGTGCAAGAAGGGCTATTAGACAAGCGCTCAGAGCCATCCGTATTTGAAGGCGTCGCTCCATTTGCCGAGTATACGATGGATGAAACGGAATGGCAGCAGTATTGCCAATGGTGGCTTGGTCAAAGCAGCCGGGCAACCACCAGGTAAAAACCGATCAAAAAACAAGGTACTGCCTGCACGCCTCCACAACAAGCTTTTATCAAGACCTGGGGATTACCCTGGTGCGCATTAAAGCTCATCTGGATAAATTGAGTGAACCGGGTATCGTAGATGCGCGATTCATTCATGGAAAAAACCAGAACCAAATTTAAGATCGTCTCGGATCCCTTTGCTCCTGAGGAGAAGTGGCTGCCGGCCTGCCATTCGACCGATGAAGGCAGCGCGGCCATAGCCTGCGATATCTGGTCGAGCGAAGATCGCTCGAAGCCCTCGGACAGATTGAAGAGATTTGCCGGACTCCTGGTGCTCAGCGTCACTCTTGCCGTCTCCGGCGGCATCATCGCCGGGCAGTCGATTCACACGATGTACTATGCCTATCACGTGGTCTGCATATCAGCAGGACAGTGGGGCTTCGAGCCCTGGGGCAGTTTTTATCACTGGTACAATCAGGCTCCCGCCCTCAACTGCTACATGCCTGTCTTATTCTCCTATTTCGCCGCCTACATCCTCACCTTTCACGGCTCGGGGAAAACCTCCTTATGGGTCTGGCTGACAGTCATGGGCTGCTATTACTTGTGGCTCTGGTTTCATCCCCAGGATACCTTCTCATCCTACGCTCAGGTGTGGCTGGCAAGCGGCGTAATCGCCTCAGCGCTGGCATTCTGGCTCGGCAATAAAGTCTCATCTTCCCTGAAAAGAACCATTAGCCCTCAAAAACTGCTGATTCCTCTGATACCGCTAATGGTGTCGATGGCGTTCCTCTTCTGCCTGCCGAACGTTCTCGATTCTTTTCCCTCGGTGCTGCTTGCCTGCCTCTTTTTCCCATTTTTCGCCGGCTACCATGTCGCCTCGCTATTCAAAACATCATCGGCCGGTGTTGCAGCTGGTTTAGCATTGAGCGCCTGCTCGCCCTTTGTTCTCGCCGGACTTTTGCATATTCCCGCCACGCTCTGGTTTGCGCTCAACATCTGGATAAACGAGAGCATGGATCCACTGGCTGTCGGCCGGGCTCTGGTCTATCTTTTTGCCATTCCGGTTGTCGTTCTGTTGGGCAGCGCCTTTGGCGGATACTGCGGATATAAACACAACAAGGGCGCATTGTATTGCCGGACCTGATTGATGTCAGCGCACGTGCGCGTGAGCGATCACGAACAGGGCTATGGCCATGACCGCAACAACAACCACAACAGTGACAACGATGGCTTTGGTTCGATGCTCGAGTGCAGAATCAGGGCTATATGCAGAAACTCGATCGGCAAGATCACTGCGATGATCGCTGAGCGTCGGCTGCCGTGGCGGCGCGGCTGGTTGGCGTAACTTTGCATGCTGCTCAACAACCGCTTCTAAAGGGTCGACGGCAGAGGAAACCGGAATAATCGCCTGAGCAGAGCTGGGCTTGGGCGCCTCGGCGATGGGCTCGCCGGCGGCAGGGCTTTGTGCCGGCATTGCCGAGCTTTCAATGGCAGGCTCACTGATTTGTCCGGCAGGTTCAACATCTGGAGCCGGCGAGACAGGCTCAGGGAGCTGAGAATCATGTGCAACTGCCCCGGGCGTGGTTGCAGCCAGTGATACCGTCTCCTCTTTGATCGTTATGGATTGCTCGGTGACACGCGATTGACGCTCGGCTTGCTTAGAGGCGGCGTCCCCGGATGAGCCCGGCGCGGAGCTGCTCGAGGATTCATCCACCTGAGAAGCAGGTTCGCCTGTTTCACCAGATGTGATACCAGCTTGCTGATCAGCCGGAGTTGCATTGTCTTGAGCGGGTAATGCGGCAGTTGCCGATTCAGGCGATGTTGGCTCAGGCGCGCCGGACTGTTCCTCTCCAGAAGAGGTGGTGGCTGGCGAGGCGGCTTCCTTTACAGCCGCTTCCTGCTCCGAGCTTGCCGTCGCCGCCGCCATTTGCTGCCGACTTTTGCGCGCCGAGCTGCTGGCGAGCATATCGGAGCAGATGGCCTCGTACCAGAGCTCGATCGCTTTTTTATAATCCTCAATTGTTTGGAAACGTTTATCCGTATCGGTCTCCATCGCCGTTTGAATGATGGCGTTCAAGTGATCGACTCGGCGAAGGTTGGGGACATGTTTGGAGAGATGAGGCGGCTTGCGCTCAGGATCGCAATGGGCGGCCATGACAGTCATAACGTTGTGGCCAGGATAGGGCAACTCACCGGTAGCCATCTCATAGGTAAGAATCCCGAGCGAGTAAACGTCAGATCGCGCATCAGCTCGGTGCCCCCGACATTGCTCGGGGCTCATGTACAAAGGAGAGCCGACGGCATAGCCGGCATGTGTCAAGCCGGTAGGCTGACCAAGCGGTTTGGCGATACCAAAATCAAGTACCTTGACGTAGTACTGGCCTCCCTCCTCTGAAAGAAAAATGTTGCCGGGCTTCAGATCGCGGTGGAGAACGGAATGCTCATGGGCATGAGAGAGTGCGTCGCAGATCTGAATTACTATCGAGGCGAGGTTCTCTTCGTCCCTTATGCGATGAAGGTTTTGCAAAACGGTATGGAGGCTGGTTCCCGACAAGAACTCCATGACAAAGTAAATGCGCCCTGTAGATGTGGCCAGGCAATCGACCGCCTCCACGATGTTCTTGTGCTTCAAACGCCTGTGCAGTTGGACTTCCTGGGCGAAACGTTGCACGACCTCCGATTCCGTTGGAATCACCGTCTTTATGGCCACTAACCGGTTAGATAGGATGTCCTTCGCTTTGAGCACCAGAGACATGTTGCTCTCGCCCAGGACTTCCAGGACCTCGTACTGGTTGAACAAAGTCTGCCCGATCAGAGATAGACCAAGTTTTTGCGATTTGGCAGTTTCCACCGTCGGGGATCGCTTCCCCTCCTGGCGCTTTTCACTGCTCTCATCGGACATTTGCAGTCCCCATCCACGAACCCACCAATCATACGCATATCGATAGCGTTGGTACAGCCTCGATCCCTCTTTCATTGTAAAGGGCAGGTCGCGCCAACAGGGATTATGAACCGATCAATCGCGTCTGTCTTCACTTGCGAGGTTAGCCGTCCGGCCGGTCAATTTATCGGCCATTTACCGGCCGGCAGGCCAGCTTACTAGCAAGGGCGTTTATTTACTCCCTTAAGCCAGAAGGAAGAGGCTTACACCTCTCCCTTCCAGCGCCGGAAAAACTCTTCTTGCTCGGAAAATCCGCACTATGGTGAGTACGTGCCTCCATAGACGTGCAATTCTGTCGATGGCGTGCCTGCGAATTGCAGGGGGGCGTCAAGCTGCAATTGAATTTGCGTGCCGCTGGTTATATTTACGTTTTGCCCTTTGCGCAGAATGAGGCTGTCGGCCAATCCCACGCCGCCACCAATAGCGGTGCCGGACCAGGCACCCCGGCCCAGGCCGTGACGCCCGCCGGCAATTGCACCGACGGCGGTGCCGAGGGCGGCGCCAGTGCCGGCACCAATCAGCCCTCTAATGCCGGCTTGTGCTACTTTACCTTTCCAGGTCTCGCCCTTGAAAGTGTCGGAGCGATCGCCGCCGATATCCTTGTATTTGCCGATGCCGCCCATCAAGTGCGCGGTCACCGGTACTTCTTGCCCATCGGGAGTGCGCAGGCGATTGAAGCGGACCTGCAGCGATCCGGAACGGCCAAGCATTTTGCCATTGGTGGCATCGGAAACCTGCCCGATTACAGTCGAGCCCGCCGGAATTTGCGAATCGCCGAGAATGATCGGCTGGTTGATTTGGGCCTCGATTATATCGCCGGGTCGCGCTACCTCACTCGATATCGAAGATTGAAGCATAGCCGACACCACCATTCCTGCAGGAGCATAAACGACGCGGGCTTGCCGAACAGGCGGAATACCTTGCATCGCATTTGGTGGCATATTCTGAGCGGGCTGGATACCCTGGATCATGCCAGGTTGCAGGCCTTGTGGATTTACAGGCGGGTTGGAAACATTGGGTGCGCTCTGCTGAAGATCCTGGGATTGTTGATCGTAACCCGGAGATTGCATGGCATTCGCTTGGGCGATTTGATCGGCTGATCGAGCTTTAGGCGGCGCTGTTGCAATTACAGATGGAGCGCTCGATTGATATGTGCCGGAGAGCTGAGCAACGTATGCCTGCACGCTCTGTTGATCGCGCAGCGCCGTGCGCAAACTGTCTGCCCAGCGCTTCGCCAGGAGTGTAGTGGTCGTGTGAGCAGCCCTGGCGCTGGCGCCATCTGCGGTGGCAACCTGATAGCCGCCGACCGTCACTATAGGGATTCCCTTTGTATAGGTGACGGCAACCGCGCCTGGCTCCGTGCTTTTAGCAGCGACAAGGGCATTATCGAGATTTTTCTGAATCGCATCCGCTCGCTGTTCGGCGCTCAGATTTGAGGCAGGAGCGATGTCGGATATGACCACCTGCCCGGCCAGACGCACCTGATTGTCTTCCGCTAATGCCGCCGTTATGGGCAGGCATACCTGGCCTAAAGCAAGGCTCAGAGCAAGTAGATGAATGTCGAGCTTGGGCTTCTTTATATTCATGGTCCTTTCCTTGATAACGAATCGCGCGCAGAACGGCTTCATTTATATATACGACTGGAGTAAGCAGGATGTCGCCGGCGCCTGCCGTGAGGCTGCTGGAGATCATCAGCCTCAGAGCTATGAGCGCCTCACACGGGTGGGGCAACTTCCACTGCGCTTATAGACCATGGCGCAATTTGGAATGTTCCCGGCGAGCTAGCTTGTTGTACGAACTTTCTTGATGAGCTTCAGGCGAGTTTATCCGCTTTCTAAAGGCCAGATTCCAAGCCTGGTGAAAGGGTCGCGGAGGTCCTCCGGCAGCGGCGCTTGGAGGCAAAGTATCTTGCCTGTCGGATGCTGGAATTCAACCTCGAGGCAGTGGAGCGCCAGACGACACAAATTGTAATGGTCTCTGAAGAACCTGTTCACATCACCTTTGCCATAGCGTACATCACCGACAATGGGATGACTCAGGTGCTTCAAGTGACGCCGTATCTGGTGCAACCGCCCCGACCGCGGTTTGGCTTCAACCAGTGTCCATCTCTCTTTTTGAGCGAGAGGACGAAATTCAGTGACAGAGGGAACGCGCTCGCCATGCCTTTTGCCTGGCACGGGATGATCGAGTGTACATGGCTCCAGCATTGGGCCGCGCACTAAAGCCAGGTAGGTTTTCCTCACCTCCCCGGCTTGCATTTTCTCCTGCATAGTGCGCGCCGTTTCACTCTGAAGGGCGAACATGACGGGGCCGCTCGTGCCTCTATCCAGACGATGCAGCGCAAAAACCGGCTGCTTCACTATTTGATCGCGCACGATATCGGCCAGCGTGACAGGGTCTTTGTCCCAGCCACGATGAACCAGCAAGCCTGATGGTTTATCGACCACAATGAGCCATTCATCGCGGTAAAGGACGCTTATCATGCCCAGCACTAATAAACTCGAGGCGGCACTCCGCTTATCTTAGTCGCCTGGCAATCAACCTTCGCCGGTTCGCGTCCAAAACTGACGCCAAGCGTTTCAAAGACAGCCACGTCATTAAGATCGACGTGGCGCTGCACGATGGCATCAGCTACAGCCATGTATTGGATTTGTCCAGCGCGATAAGAAACAACGGTGACGCCAAAAATGCCTTTGGCAATTAACTCAACGGCTGCTGCACCGGCTTCCAATCCGAAGTTGGCATCGACTGCCGATGTAAACCCGCAGCGCACCAGATGGCTGGGCCGAATTTCGCGCACCTCGGGGATTTCGTAAACTCCCTCGACGAATTGACCGGTGCGCTTCATGAACTCCTTAATTTCCGGGTCCGCCTTAATACGGCTTTCGATCTGCTTAACGACATATTGGCCCGCCCCCATCAATTTTCTATGACCGAAGGAATCAGGCTGCGAATTCATATCGACAAGCTCGTTTCCTGATGCATCCTTCAGTCCTTCGGCGACAACGATGGTTGCGCTTCCGGCATGGACATCGCTTTCTTCGATGCGCTTGATGAACTTCGCCTTGATATGCCTGTAGAGAACATCGAAATCAACCGGAACCTCAGGTATGAGCACGGCATCGGCATCAGCAGCGATACCACCGCGAAAGGCTGTATGCCCGGCATACCGGCCGAAGACCTCGAGCACGATTATGCGGTTATGGGTTCTACCGGTAGTTTTGAGATCCCGCACTTCTTCGGCTATGCGATTGATCGTCGAATCGCCGCCAACGCTGTACGGCATGAGATCGAGATCCATTGTCTTTGGCGCGTGAACGCAAGGTATACCTTTATCGGCCAGGTCCTTCACGACGCTGCCGGTATCATCGCCGCCGGAGATAACGAGCGCGTCGAGATTGAATTTTTTCAAGCCCTCTTTTATGCGCTCGTATTTTTTGTCATCCTTTATTTTGGAGACCTTAACGCGCGAGTTGCCCGCTTCACTGCCGGCCAGAAAAACGTCGATCTGCTCGATGCGCTCGGCTGTCAGCTTGGCGATCGCTTTGAAATCGACAAGATTGTAAAGTCCGGCGTAGCCGTTGGGCACGATGTAAGCCGTCATGCCTTTGCTGAGGGACGTGAGCGCGGCACCTTTAATGACTCCGTTGAGCCCGCCGCAGTCGCCGCCGGATGTGATGATGCCAATGTTCTTCATGTTCGCTCCAGATTCAGGTGCAAAGCATATTTATCATGAATGGAGCGGCTTGTGCTCTTGACTGCACAGAGGCGTAACATAGAACCTATTTTAGAAGCGCAAACTTACCCAATCGACTGTGAGTGAAGACCACGACTTCACCAAGTGGAGTGCGGTAACTGCAGGCCGGCTGCCAGCCTGAGCTCAGCAAGCGTTCGGTGCCATTATTTGTGGTTGTGGAAAAAACGGGCACATGCTCGGCGCCGTTCCGTCCTGACACCACGCATAGTGCCGCACCATGGGCGGTGCGCCACCACAGATAATCAGGAGACGCTTCGTCCGGCGTTCCCAATTCGAAGAGTTCACAATAAACCTGCTTCGCCTCATCAAGGTCAAAGACGATATGCAAGTCAAATTTCGCCTGGAATGAGGCAGGTTTGTCCTGGGCCTGCATGGCGTCGACGAGTTCAGGCGGAATCGGAGGCAAAGGATTCATGGTCAGTTCCAGAAGCATGATGCAAGTTCTTTGCTTGAATTCGAATGCATCTTTCTGCCTGCCTTCGGCTTCGAGTTCTTTAGCAACCTCCTGAAGGGCATTGGCTATGTCGTTTTCTTGATCGCCGACCTTCAGCCGCACCAATTGAAGCAAGTGCAGATACTTGCGTTCTTGTTCGTGTTCGCTTTTCTCGAATAAAGCGTCGTCGACCGCCTTCTTCAAACTTGATTTGAGATTTGCTGTAACCACAAATGAATCTCCACTGTGACATAAGAGGAGGGAACGTAAGCTTGAACCCCTGTTGCTTGGCTGAAAGGCGCCAGGCAACCAGTAATTTTGACAGCTTACTACAGGCTTGCGCACCGGGTGTTAGAAATTAACCTGCTGTGCAACGTGTTGCAATGAAGTTTGCCAATTAGCGCACATGGCGCTAATCCTTTAAAAAGTATGGCTAAAGAGTATGGCGGGCTCGCTGCCCGCCCGGAAGAGCATGAAGTCCAAGGCAGACAATGCCCTGCCACACTTCCGCAAATTGACAGCAGTAAAACGCCGGCGCCCGCCAATATAGTTGTACACACCACAGGCAATAGATCAGTATGCGCCGTTCCTATGAGAAGGATTGCCTGAGCCAACCCCGTCCATAAACTGGCCAGGAACAGAGGACTGCATGAGGCCACACCCAGGGACAAAGCCGTCCGCATCGACTGCGGACGTAACCATATCTGAGGTAATAATCCAGTTGAAAATGCCACTACCGGTAGAGCCATCCAAACGATCAGCCGGAAGTCAAAATGACACAGCCAAGCAAAGGCAAGGAAAAACAACGATGCTGAGAAGACGCCGATGCACACGTCTAGGTCAAAGGGTGGGGCTGCTCAAGTGGTAATAACGGTGCTCGAGAATCAGGCTGGCGCAGAGCCAACTTTCCTCATCTGCACCTGGATCAGCAAGTATGATTCTGGCTTGTTTCTTTGTCGCAGACGTGTGCATCGGCAATCAATCTCAGCGAAAGTAACGACCGCACCAGCCGATTTGAGGGTAAAAATTTGGTTGGTAGCGGTGGAAACCAATGGTATTGAAGACGATGGCATACAAACAAGTCGGTTTGCCGCTTGCCTCAGCGGGTTACATCACTGAGAACTAGCTGCACAGCTGCAGAAAGAGGAAAAATTCAATGAGCGGCTGAAGCGATTCTGATCGAGTCAGGTGCGGGGCGCGAGCACTCTTTCTCTGCCAATTTTGCGATCATGGTCTCAATTCTGGCGATCTCGTAAATGACCGAGTATTTGTCATTAATTTCGAGTTCCGACAGGTTCCGGCTGACAGAGCAAATATTGCTTGTGCTTTTGGATTCCGGCGCGGGAGGAGATGTCTGCGCCTTTTTTTCCATGGCAAACCTCCTTCGCTTCACAGGTTTTGCTGCGGGCGACGTTCCATTGCTTGACATCTACAAATCTAATCCTAGCCCTCCCGCTTCGCAATGAGTAATTTTTTTATACTAGATTTAATAAAGCCGTATTTAGCCGCTTTCGGGCTACTGCACCGCTCTTTGATGGATTAAATCGCCTCGGTCGAACCGCTTCTTGACAAAAGTAGACGACCGGTCTAATATATGACCATCGAACAGTCCGCCTTCAGTATCAGCCAGCGGGCTATTTCCCTCCAAAAATCACGTAAAACGCATAAGACACGCCTTTGGCACGCATCGCTTGCCCTGGCGCGATTGGTCGAGCCAGGCTCTCATCCTGGCTCACCTGGAAGCTCCCAGACCTACACTAAGACGACCGGTCTAATAACAGACGGGAGGATATGAGCATGTGCGATTATCTCTGGCTCTACATATTTATGTTGTGGTTGCTGATCGCAAGACACGCGCTCAAGGCATACCTCGAATATGAGAGAGACTCATCAACTACATCAGCGCTGGCAAAAGGCGCGACGGCAAAGCGTCCGTCGGTTTATAGAAGTTCAGCTTCATATGACTCGGTGCACTCTGGTGCCGGCAAAGCCATGGCAATGAAATAAACGGCACCGATCCCCGATCGGTTCGCTCAGGAAATTCAAAATCAGCTACAGGCAACTCACTTGATTGGCGGCGGGACGAAAAACTGCGGTGCGGGCCGACTGCCACCGCCAGGCTTAGCGCCGCCTTCTTTCTTGCCTTTGATGTTGCCGGCTGAGGTTCTTGATGGTTGAAGCGGCGGTGGCACATACAGTGGCACCTTCGTTTCAGCAGCTGGCGGGGAGGGCCTTCCTGAGGGCAATGTATCGGCTTTCCTCTCCGCCGAAATTGGCGGTGGAATATAGAGAGGCGGCTCCAGTTTTTTCTCGATCTGAAGCGGTGGCGGAATGAACAAGGGCGGTGTCAATTGCCTTGTATCAGGTGGTTTTGGAGGAATAAAAGTCGGCGGCGGCAGGTAATGCACAGGTGCCATAGATCCAGCTTGCGGTGTAAAATCCACGCTCGGGTAATCGGCATACAGTCTGGCGATTGTCGCCTTATCGCGCCTGGTTGGGACACCGTTTTGCTTGCTCGAGGATCGGAAATACATTATGTCGTAGATGTTTGTCGAATGCCCCAGCCCGAGAGCGTGACCGACTTCATGCAGGCAGGTGGAGGCACACTCGCCGTCTTCGACAAGCCGCCCTGATTCAAAAGCATTGACGGTCCGAATTGAAACTGTTGCATCGGATATATGCTGACCATCAGAATAGTTCAACTTAGTAACCCCGGCCTTGAGTCGCTTGTCGAACTTGTCGCTGCCTGCCAGCTCACCACTTGTCCATTCGACACTGATGTCCGCCTTGGAGGGCGTGTCCACGATCTTGTAACTCAATTTCTTTCCGGTCGCCAGGCACCACGTGTCAAAGGAGCGGATGATATGCGATCTGTATTGCGCTCTGAAGCCGTACACGCCCTTTCCGGAGGCGATATAAATCCGCAGCGGAAGCCGATCTTTGGACCAGATTGCATTGCCGTGCTTGTCCTCCATTTGCTCGAAATAGTCAGGCAATGTGCTTGATTGCGAATTGATCTGCTTGCGATCTTCCTGCAAGCAGATCATGAAAGTCTCTGCACTCTTGCGGCGAGCCGGATCCGTTTCCAAAGCCATATAACGTTGCAGCCAGGTTAGTGCCTCATCGAACTTGGCGCCGTCCTGATACGCGATGGCGATGTTGTACATCGCCGACTTGTCCTGGGGATCGAATTCGAGAGCTCTCTCACCCTCCTTGATCGCCTTCTCGGTTTCACCCGCCTGCAGATAAGCGAAGGACAGAGCGGCGTGAATCGGTCCGGATGATTTACTTGGATCGTGAGCCGCCCCAGCCTC
>JAJPJO010000437.1 GCA_021324135.1 Pseudomonadota bacterium | reverse complement strand
TCCCCTCGTCTGCCCCATCTTGTCTGGAAATCCTTGTGAGACAAGGGACTTCCTAACAGACTATTCGCCAACTCCCAACTTTACTCCCACCTTTTCTTCGGAGGTGGTTGCAGGAGGGAAGGATTGTCTTGGCCTGTTCTCATATTCATTCGTAGCCGCGCCCAACTGCGTAGTACTCAGAAAATTTTACCGAGCGGTAAATCTGGGCCGCCGGACCATCGCCTCGCTTGGCAATAGTTGTCGTATACAGGGCCACAAAACGCAAAAAACGGCCCTATAAACGATACTCATTGTCAGGAAGACGCGCGCATCTTTCAAAGGAAGTCCTTTACCGCATGCCGGTAGCCGCAATACTGGAAAAATGTACAGTGCAATACCCGAGGAGCGCTTCTGCTTAGCACGGGTCTGCTTCGATGACGATGCGGTGCGCAATTTATGCCAACAATGGTATGACGGGCGGTGCTAGATTTCAGATCGATTTCAGATGGATTTCAACTTTACCAAAGCAAATCCGTTAAAGTACTTATCACGCTAGAGCCGCTCCTGGCGCCAGAAGTATCTACATCCCTCCTTGTCGTGTTAGTCAAAAATTGCTCAAGATATCGGGCAAAAATTGCTCCAGCTCTCAAAATCCACCATTTGGGTGTTATCAATTTCAAAAGAAAGTGGTAGGGTTATAAGAAATTGGTGACATACCAACCCCCCTCGAACACTTAACTGTTTCGTATGTTTGTTGCTTTGCAGTAACACTTGGAACCATGGCAGTTTCCGCTAAACTCGGGCTACCGACGGCCTTAAATTTGTGCGCAATTCTTGCTAGCATCGTCACCATAGGTGGTGCGACCGTTCTGGTTGGCTGGCAACTCGACGCAACCGTTATTAAAAATCCCTGCTCCGACCCAATGCCTGTAGCTATAAGCACAGCCTGGGGATTTGTTCTTTCGGCGGTCAGCCTGCTGTGTCTATGCAAACAGAAGAGGCATACATGGTTGAACACGAGCGCGACCTGCACCGCCCTTGGTGTGCTCGCCATAGGGACTCTGGTCTTCACTAACTATCTGATACCAGGCCTGGATCTGGACCAGTTACTGTGCCGAACGCACCTGGAGCCCGTCGCCAATGGTCGCATGGCAATTACGACGGCGGTTTGCTTTATCCTGGTTGGCTTGTCTCTTTTGTCGCTTCAATGTTCCGAAAGAAGACATGCGGCCATGCTCGGACAACTTATCAGTCTCCCTGTATTTTACATTGCCCTCTACTCACTGACCGTGGCACTGTACGCCCGCACATATAACTTCAACTTGCCGACATCTTCAGAGGTCTCCTCTGTACCAATGGCCTTGCCTACGGCCGTTCTTTTCGTTTTGCTCGGGACGGCCATGTTGTTATTGGACATCAAAAAGGGATTCATGTCGATCTTGCTCGGAAAGACCACAGGCGGCACCGTGCTTCGCATCCTTTTGCCTTTTTCTGTGCTGCTTCCGCCTTCCTTAGGCTGGCTGCGCCTGCTTGGCCAGAGACTGGAACTTTATAAACCTGTGGATGGCTTGGCCTTGATGGTCGTAGCGCTGAGTGCAGTTTCGGCCGGGGTAGTCCTTTTATGCGCAATGATGATGGCGAAATCCGACATTCTGCGGCTGGAGGCGGAAGCAGAACTGCTCAGATCAAAAAAGGAACTCGAGTCCATGAACAAGGAACTCACCATAGCTAAAGATCAAGCAGATAGGGCATCGAAACTTAAATCGGAATTCGTAGCCAACATGAGCCATGAAATCCGCACGCCTATGAATGCGATTATCGGCATGTGCAATTTGTTGCTCAGAACACCTCTGACCGAGAAACAGCACGAGTTTGCTACAGCGGCTAAGGATGCCGGAAACACCTTGCTTACCGTGATCAACGATATCCTTGATTTCTCCAAGATGGAGTCGGGAAAAATTGAGCTGCAGATCGTCGACTTTGAACCGCTGCGTGTTGTTGAGGACACATGTCAGCTGCTGGCCCATCAGTCGGAGATAAAGGAGGTCTCCTTAATGTCTTATGTGGATCCGAGCATGCCAAAGATCTTGCGCGGAGATCCAGACAGGCTGAGGCAGATACTGCTCAATCTGACCAACAACGCCATCAAATTCTCCGAGGGTGGCGAGGTCGTTGTGCAAGCGGAAGTAGATTCCATCGACGAACATATGGTAACCGTTCGCTTCACGGTGGTCGACAATGGCATTGGATTGTCACCCGACGAACTGGAGAAGCTGTTTCAACCGTTCGTTCAAGCGGACGGTTCGATAAGTCGAAGATTTGGTGGTACGGGATTAGGGCTCAGTATTTGCAAACAGTTGGTCGAATTGATGGACGGCACGATCGGTGTGCGCAGCGAAAAGGGCTCCGGGTCTACCTTTTGGTTCACCGTCCCTCTGCAAGTCTGCGCTTCCCCGTCCGTAATGACGACACACGCAGACCTGAAGGCGTCGCGAATTTTGATTGTCGATGATGAGCCTTACGCGCGAATGATTTTGAAAAACTATGTGACTGCCTGGGGAATGCGTTACGGAGAGGCCGGCAGAGCGTCTGATGCAGTCGCGATGCTACGTCAAGCTTGCGACGAAGGTGACGGATTTGATCTCGCTTTGGTCGATCTGCTCTTGCCCGACATGGACGGAATTGAACTGGCTGGTCGGATCCACAATGATTCTCGATTGAGAGACACGAAACTGATCTTGCTAACAGCCTTTGGTTCGTCCGAGGTCGCCAGACGAGCGCTTGCTGCGGGATTCAAAGCCTATTTGACTAAACCAATCAAGCAGTCTCAAATGCTCGATTGCATGATCAGTGTGCTCTATGGCAAGGAGTTACCCAAAACGCAAAAAAGTGATACTGCCGATGATGCTCTGGCTGCGTCCGGCAATCGTGAGCATTTGATTTTAGTTGCCGAGGACCATCTCGTCAACCAGGAGGTGGCGCAACATTACCTGCTGGACATGGGATTGAGTTGTCAGATTGTCAACAATGGCAGAGAGGCTGTCGAAGCAGTTAAATCGAACCATTACAGCCTGCTTCTGATGGATTGCCAGATGCCCAAGATGGACGGTTTTGCCGCTACCGCGGAAATTCGCAAAGCAGAAGCACTGTCCGGCTTTCACATACCAATCATTGCCATGACAGCCAATGCGATGCTGGGAGATCGCGAACGCTGCCTGGCAGCAGGCATGGACGATTACGTAAGCAAACCAATAGACCCACAACAACTTCGCCTGGTCCTTGAAAATTGGCTGCCATCAATGCGCAATGGTTCAAGCTCGCGCACTCACTCAGAGACAATCATAATCAATCAAACAGACGAAGACGCACAACTGGTCAATATGGATAAACTCGAAGGACGGCTGGGCAAGGCGAATGCCCGAAAATTGCTTTCCACGTTCATTGAGACTGGTGCATCGAACGTTTTAAGTCTTAAGTCTGCAATCGCGAGCCATGACGCCAAACAGCTTCGGGACAGTGCACATGCTTTCAAAGGTGTGTGCGGAACGCTCTGCCTGGAGCAGCTGGAGTCAGTGTGCGTGCGCATCGAGAAGATTGCCCATGCCTGTGACTGGGAGCAAGCTGAAACCTTGGAACGAGAATTAGACCATCTGTTTGAAGCAACAAGAATGGTAGTCGACACTGCAAAGGAGGATGCATAAAGTGACACTGCGGGTAATGCTTGTCGAGGATCAGTCCCTCATCCGAATGGGCATCGAAATGGCTCTCAGCTCTCAAAATGAGACTGAGATCGAGATAGTAAGCAAAGCCGAAAATGGATTGCTGGCAGTGCAATCTTATGCGAGCGAGCGACCCGACGTGGTGCTAATGGACATGGTCATGCCCGTAATGGATGGATTGACTGCAACAAGAAAAATAAAAGAAATCGACAGAAACGCAAAAATAATCTTCCTGACCAGCAACAGCGCGATAGAGGATATTCTCGCCGCCTTCGCGCTGGGTGCAAACGGCTATTGCATGAAAGATATAGAGCCGCATGCTCTGGTAGAGTCGCTCAAAACTGCATACGATGGTGGACTCTGCGTGGATTCAAGAATAGCTGCCAGCATCCTTGATTATGTAACGGCAAGGGGCGCGTTGCCAAAAGGCGAGGGAGAAACAACAGGCAATGGAACCCGGCTCAATGAGCGGGACATGGAAGTCTTACAGCTATTGATCGACGGGTTGGCGTCCGAACTTTCATCCTCGATAAACACAAAGTTGACTGTGCTGAATATCCTCAACAAAGTCGTCGTACTCAATGACGGGCCAGAAGTTCGCAAGAATGCCGGTCCCGACTCAAATGGATTGCAGGTAGATATCTCGGACAAGCTCGAGTTCATCGAGATGCTGGGAGCAGGCGGAATGAGCACGGTCTTCAAAGCTCGACAAAAGCACTCTGGAAGAATGGTGGCGGTAAAGATAATGCAGTCGACGGACAGCGGTTTGTGGCAGCGCTTCATTCGCGAAGCTCGCATCATGAGCACCTTGTCGCACCCCAGCATCGTGGCTATCGACGAGTTGATAACTGACGGCGATGGGACCGCGTACATCGTCATGGCGTTAGTTGATGGACCGACATTGTCCGGGATTCTAGAATGCGGCGGCGCCATGATTGAGCAAGAGGCCGTTCCTATCTTTTTGCAGTGCGCCCATGCGCTCGTTTATCTTCATGAATCGGGAGTTATCCACAGGGATATCAAGCCAAGCAACATAATCGTCTATTGCGAAAACGAAGAAACAATCTTCGCCAAAATAGCCGATTTTGGAATCGCGAAAAACAATGACGCCGTTGAAAATCGCTTGACCATGGCTGGTGAGATTGTTGGCAGTCCGCTCTACATGAGTCCAGAGCAATGTCGAGGCGAGGATCTCGATGAACGCTCTGACATCTACTCGTTCGGATGTGTCATGTTCGAAGTGCTATGCGGTTTCCCACCCTTCGTCGGCAGTAATTATTTTGAGACAATGACAATGCATGTGAACCAACCTGCTCCGCTGCTCGATGAATATGAAACGCCCAGAAGGAAGATTTCGCCAAAGCTCAAACAGATTGTCGCAAAATGTCTGGAAAAACTTCCAGAAGACAGGTTTCAAAATTCAAGACAACTTTTAACTGAGCTGGAAGCGATTCGAATGCCTGCTGCCACCATTGACGGTTCGCAATGAGGCAGCTTAGCCGTGGATGACGACAATCAAGCGCTACATTGAAGGGATCGTTTGGCCAGTCGGGCTATCAATCATCTCGACTTCACAGTTGGCAAGCACTGACCGTCACGTTCCGGTCACGTTGCTCGGGTACAGTCTTAGACAGGCTAAGCTAAACCAAGTACGCGTCCGCACCGCGGGCGCTACCATTGCTCGCGCCGGAGTTACTTACTAAAAGCCCACACCGCATTTAATACCACACGGAAAGGCAGTATTCATGCGGATCTACAACGATCCGGACCCAAAGAAAATATAATTGCGGGGCCATACGTGCTTACAACATTGTCAATTGCAATCGTTGCGCCAATAATATCCCCAATCAGCAAATTCCAAAGACCTGGATGCTTGCTTCCGCACTTCAGGCTTAACGTGCAACGCGTAGACAATTCTATCTCAAGAGGCAATACCAATTATGGTAGGCGAACAATATGGAGCGCAGGTCGATCAAACGGCAAGGGTTTTTGCAACACAGTTGGATTCGACCACCGATGCGCAATCAGTTGCTAATGCGCTGCGCCAGCAGATTTACACCAGACCTGATTTGGCCATGGATCTGGCGCAAAGGATCCAGCAGTACGAGAAAGGCACCTCCGGTCTTGAGCTCAGCGTAAATCCTATACTAAAGGAAGTGCGCACCGCCAACGGTGTGCAATATATAGATACAGGCCAGGCACAGATCAATATTATGAATGCCGACGGCACGACCGTGAATGTCGCCACGGTTCCAAGCAACCGGTCTGGCGATGCTCTGGCAGGCGATGCCGGATACTTGAACCCGGACAGTCAGTGGGCAGGTTCATTCCCCGATCAATTCAGCGGTTTTCAGGGCGGTCCATTTGGAAACTTCCTGCCGTTTGGCAATTTTGGAGGACCGTTCAGGCATGGCTCAAGAAATCCAATTGAGAACATGATTAGCGGACTTCTAGGAAGATTCATCGGACAGATTGGTGGCTTCGGCGGTGGCAACGGCTGGGACTATGGCGATAACTGGGGAGGCAACTACGGACAGAGCCCCTGGCTGTATCAAAACCCCGACTACTATCAGGGTAGCAACTGGTATCCGGACAGCTATTACCCCAACAACTACAATGTTTGGAATCAAAACTATTACAACAATCCAAACAGGCAATCCGGGAATAACATCGCGCAGCTGCTTTTATTGCAGCAGATGCAGCGACAGATGTGGCACCAGCACCACCGGCAGTCCGGTCAAAACAGCCCAATTAACTTCATGCCGTTCCAGAATCCGTCCCAGCAAATGCGCCCGCCGGCGCAACAGATGAATTGGCAGCAGATTAACTGGCAGCAGATGCACAGGCAGATGCAACCGGTTCCCTCTCAAACTCAGCAATATAACTGGAGACATGCAAGCCCGCCAATGCAGCGCATCCAGACTCCTGTTCCGAACCGCAACCAATTTGCCGTGCCCAATGGCGCGTCGATGCAGCGTCAGGCTGTTCATTATGAAAACGTCCATCGGCTTCAGATTCAGCAGCAACAACAACAGCAGCAGCAACGCCATCGCTAGGCACCATATGTGATGCTCTCGCGCGCCAAGATCACTCAGCGACTCGCACCGGATCGGGGCGGATAGTTCATGTATAATCGATAAATAGTGGCTCGATCTCTGCTCGTCAAAGTCAAAGAAACAGTAGGGGATTCCGAGAAGAACATCACATCCTGATTGTTGTTCGAATGCCCATTAATTCCCAGTGCATGCCCTACTTCATGCAATGCCACCTTTTTCATATCTTCATCCGAGCGGGGTGTGCCACCACGACTGGTGAGGAGTATCATTTTTGCCTTAACTATTGTCGCGCCGGAACCGTTCGGCTCGGGCTGTGCAGACAGCTTCGTCAGTCCTCCTTCCACGGCTCGACCGCCTTCCACTATCTTGGAGGGATCAGCAGTCCAGGAGCAAACTATATCCGCTTGCGCCGCGTTGGGAATCGCAACTATCGAGACTCTATTTTGCGTTGCCTCGACCCAGGTCGCGAACGCATCCATCAGGGCCTGGCGATATGAGTCACGAAATCCGGGGATTCCAGCCCCGGAAGTAATGCACACTCGAATTGGCCTGCCCGGCGGCCAGCGGAAATACTTCCCATTGGACGCAACACTGTTGAAGTAATCATCCGGAGGCGAAGAACCTTGTTCCCTGCCATAGCCCGGCGGTGCGCCATAACCCTGCGGTGCACCGTAGCCCTGTGCTCCGCCATAGCCTTGCGGAGGAGCATAATATTGTGGTGGCACATATGGTTGCGCATTCGTTGGCGCCGCGAAGCCAGGTGGCGAATATGGTGGCGCATTCGGTTGCGCATATGGTGGCGCCACGAAGCCAGGCTGACCATTTGCAAAACCGCTCGCCTGTCCATTCATTGCCGGATTGCTCGGTTGAAAGGCTACAGGCGGCGGAGCATTTTGCGCCGGTACGGCATTCGACTGCGCCATCTGCCGACGCAATCCGTCGATTCTGCCGCGCACATCCGACGCTCTGGGCGAATTGGGATTCTCCTGCAAATACCTCTGGTACCAGCTT
>JAJPJO010000391.1 GCA_021324135.1 Pseudomonadota bacterium | reverse complement strand
GCTAGTGCCGCCCGTGCGCCAGCAGAATTTGCAAGAGCTCGTCCAGCTCCTTTTGCCGGGCATGTCCCAGGCGAACCAATACAAGTTCACGAGCTTTACGCTTCACTTTCTCTACTGCCCCTTCATCTATCTTGGCGCCGATCGCCTCGGGCATCTCCGGCGCCCTTTTATTATCAGGCTTGGCGCCTTTCAGCAATTCAGGATTTTGCCTGGCGACGACATTGGCGCCGGCAAGCTCTGCGATGAAATGAGCTTCTGCCTGGCGGAAATTTTCCCAGTCATGTTGGCTTTTTGTGAATATTGCCCGCTGGGAATCGTTAGCCGCACTCAAGAGCGCCTCCAGTCCGTCGGCCAGTTTTACATCGGTGGCATCGAGCTCACCCTCACCGGGCCAATCGACAGTCGCCTGCCGGTCCTTGAGTTGCTCAGTCAGCACAATCATTGAATTGAGCTGATCGGTTCGCTGCCTGGTAATTTTCTGCTGCTCGACAATCGTCTGCAATTTTGAGTCCATGTATGTAAGGTGTAATGCGCTTACCATTGCTTTGGCTTGCGAGTCGCGATAACCGATCCAGGCATTTTCGGACTTTTTGAGCAAATCTTTGAGCTCGAGCGTTAGCGAATTGCGCAGATGGTTATAGACCTTATTCAGCTCCTCATCAGCCCGGGAGACATCCACGTTTTCCAAAGCTGCATGTGAGGAGGATGCAGTGGCGAGATTCTCAGCGCTCTGATTGACCGGCATAAATTTTTTCGGGAAACGAAGGGCAGTTTTCTCGGTGGCTTGCTGCCGGCTTTGATCGAGATGCAATGCCAACTTTCTGGCGCGCTCCAGCATCAGCTCAGCCCCGCCCTGATACTGCATATCGATGAATGCATTGGCGCTGCGATTGCACAGGGCCCAGCAGCCTTCCCTGATGAAGCGCGGCGCTGACTCCGGCATATCGAAACTGACCAGTGCCACCACTGCTAGAGCCGCGCAGAATAAACCTGTCCCGAGGGACAAGAAAATTAGCTTGGCGGATTTCCCGGCCACTTTCGACCACTGATAAAAGGTTTGTCGTGGTACCAGAAATGGTGCAAGTAAATCGCCTGAGCTGTGGCCGTGCGCCATCCATTTCTCGAGTTGCAAACGCAACTCCTGCACCGATTGTTGGCGCCGCCCGGGTTGTTTTTCAAGGGCTGTGAGAACGATTGATTCGAGGAATTTAGATACCTGAGATTTCTGCCGCCGGTCTTTGAACGGCGGCGGGGCCTCGTTCAAATGCTTGTATATAAAAGCCGTCCAGCTGTCTGCTCGAAAGGGCGGCACGCCTGTGAGCGTTTCATACATCAAACATCCCAGTGAATACACATCCGTGCGGGCATCGAGATCCTCGCCTCGGCACTGCTCCGGGCTCATGTAAGGCGGACTTCCGAGAATTTCGCCTGTGGCGGTCAAACTGACATGATCGGTATGCTCGGCGCTCAATTTTGCCAGACCGAAATCGACGACAAGCACTTTGTACTGCCCATCATCGTCTTGGCAAATCATGATGTTGCTTGGTTTTATGTCACGGTGCAAGATGCCTTGCGCGTGTGCGTATTCCAGTGCCGAGCAGATCTGCAGAAACATATTGACGGCGCGCTCTTGCCGAACCGCTCCATGCTCGCGCAGCAGCTCTTCGAGGCTGACTCCATCGACATAATCCATGACCAGGTACGGCTGACCTTCCGGTGTCACGCCCAGGTCGCTGATCGAAACGATGTTGGGATGCGAGAGTACCTGAAGTGCTTTGGCTTCCTTTTGCAAACGCTTTGTCGAGGCTGAGTTTCGCAATATATGCGCGTGCAGAATCTTGATCGCGACCATATGCTGATCGCGCAAGCGCCTCGCTTTATATATGGTGCTCATGCCGCCCGTGCCCTTGACCTCGAGCACGAAGTACTGATCGAGGAAATTTTTGCCAAGCAGCGGATCGCTTCGCTGTTGATCTACGTCACTTTCGTGCATGGGCAGTTGCTCTGATCACCACTTTCCTCAGGTACTCTTCGATACCACATACCCGAAAGTATACGGCTCCGAACCAGTCTGATTCAGTCGGTCAAACGCGAACCAACTCCTCATATCGGCGGGCATCGTCTTGGGGAGCCAGCGGATTGGGAGCGAACTGCTCGCCGTTGATGGTCGTTCCGCCGTATCCAAATGCGCCGACGTTTTGAATGAATTCATGAGGAAAGTTGAGTGTCGGCTTCGATATTTCATCGAGCCTTCGAATTTGTTCGAAGGACAGCTTCAAGTCCAGGGCGGCCAAATTCTCCTCCAGCTGTTTGAGGGTGCGAGCACCGATGATTGTTGAAGCTACGCCGGGCTTGCTCTTCACCCAGGCCAGGGCGACCGCCGCCGGCGTGGCGCCAAGCTCTTTGCCGATCGCGCTCAGCTCATCGATGATTTCAAATGCTTTGTCGCTCAAATAGTTTTTCACCCAGTCGCCTCTGCCCGGCTCAATTTTATTCACATCCTCGCGCTTGTACTTGCCCGTCAAAATGCCCTGTTTGAGAGGTGACCATGGCGTTATTCCTAAGCCCAGCTCCAGCGCCATTGGCACGAGCTCTCCTTCTACGGTGCGCTCGAGAAGGCTGTACTCGATCTGCAGCGCAATCAGCGGTGCCCAGCCGCGCCACGATGAGATAGTCTGAGCTTGCGCCACTTTCCACGCCGGTGTATCCGAGAAGCCGATGTAACGCACCTTGCCGGCTCGCACCAGATCATCCAGAGCGCTCATCGTTTCATCAATCGGTGTGAAACGATCCCAGCAATGCATCCAATATAAATCAATGTAGTCGCTGCGCAGCCGCCTCAGCGAATTTTCGCAGGCGGAAACGATCGACTTGCGATTGGCGCCGCCGCCGTTTGGATCGCCTGTGTAGAGGTTGCTGAAAAATTTGGTGGCAATGACAAGCTGATCCCGGCGCTTGAGCTCTTTGTGCAAATAATCGCCGATTATTTTTTCGGAGTGGCCCTTTGTATAAAAGTTGGCCGTATCAATAAAGTTCCCGCCCTGCTCGATGAAATGATTCATGATGTCAAACGATTCGGACTCGCTCGAGCCCCAACCCCAATCCTCACCAAAAGTCATCGCTCCCAAACAAAACGGACTGACTCTGAGACCCGACCGGCCCAGGGTTACATAATGGTTGAGCGGCATCAGCTTCACCTCCTGAATGTGATGCCAGATCATATCTCATTTCTTAATGCGC
The DNA here is from genome assembly GCA_021324135.1 of Pseudomonadota bacterium. Lineage (GTDB taxonomy): Bacteria > Cyanobacteriota > Vampirovibrionia > Obscuribacterales > Obscuribacteraceae > JAJPJO01. The sequence goes on along the minus strand of JAJPJO010000391.1, from coordinate 5,950 downwards.
CGATCGGCCGCTCAGGTAAAATGATAGTTCGTGTTGAAACGCAATCGGCCCGCATTGAATATGGTGTCACGCCTGGCGACCTGCCTGGCGATCGGCCTGCTTCTGCCGGCGCCTTCGCCGGCGGGCGCTCTCACGGTCAAGCAAGCAATCAGCAAGTATGGCTCGGATGCTCGCAAGAAACTGGCGCCGTCATTCGATCAGGCGCAGGTCAGATACCCGCCTAAAGAGATGACCTGGATTGGTCTCAAGGAAGAGAAAGAACTGCTTATTTTTGCCAGGGACGTAAACGGAAAAATTGTGCAGGTGAAACACTATCCGATTTTCGGCACCAGCGGAACGGCTGGTCCGAAGCTTAAGGAAGGGGACCGGCAGATTCCGGAGGGCTTTTACGACCTGACGGCATTGCAACCAAATTCGGTGGCACATCTTGCTTTGTGCATAAACTATCCCAATGATTTTGATCGAGCCAATGCCAAGATGGACAAACGCACCAATCTCGGTGGCGACATAGAGATTCATGGAAGTTTTTGGTCCACCGGTTGTCTGGCAATGGGCAATGATGCAATTGAGGAGCTCTTCGTTCTAGCTCATGATGTCGGGCTCGACAAGATAAAATTAATTCTGGCACCCAACAATTTCAATTGCAAAACTCCGACAATCGATCCGGCCAATCAACCAAAGTGGCTGCCTCAATTATATCGAGATTTGAAGCAGTCCATGAGCTCTTACCCGATCAGACTGGATCCGCTCTGGCTCAAAGATGTTTACAGCGACCTCGAGCACACGTTGCAAGCCGACGATGGCAATTCGTCGAAAGGAAAGTGAGCCGTCTTCTGCCACTGTTGATGGTGTCGCCTCTCGCCATCGAATATGGTGGCAGGAAGAATCAGCAGACCGCTTTGCCAAGAGCGGCTTTCTATGCTTTCTTCAGTGAAGCGAGGGCGTCGACGGCTTGGCGAAAGCAGCTGCCAAGCATCTAAATTTTAATACCCTATTGATCAACTTATCGTCGTCGTAAGTTAAACTGCACAGGCGTCGTTTAACTGGCACGACAACTGTCGACCGATAAGGGGAGAAAAATGCTAAGTAGCGTCCATAAGATCAAACGGCTCATTGCAACCGTTTTCATAGTTTTGTTATCTGCGGCGATTCTCTCACCGCCTTCGCTCGCCGCCGACGGCAAGCTTACAGGAGTGAGGGGCACATTCTTCGATTTCATCGATGATCCATGGAAGCATGTGGGCGATGAGGAAGCATCAGCCCGCTTTTATGCTGACGGACTGTTGGTAATGGACAACGGTATCATCAAAGATTTCGGTCCCTACAGCGAATTGTCATCCAAGTACCCCGGACTTGAAGTGACAAGCATTGCCAATCGCATCATTACCCCGGGATTCGTGGATGGGCACGTTCACTTCCCGCAAACCAGAGTGCTGGGAGCTTATGGTCTGCAACTTCTTCCCTGGCTGGAAGAGTGGATCTTCCCTGAGGAAATGAAGTACAAAGATGCCGCCTATGCACGCGAAGGAGTCAAGCATTACTTCGACAACATGCTGTCCGCCGGCACTACAACCGTGCAGGACTTTGGCAATTCGTACAAGTCCGCCGTCGATATTTTCTTCGATGAGGCCAGCAAAAGAAATATGCGCGTCCTCTGCGGAGTAAGCGGTCTCGATCGCAGCGCTCCGGCAGATTATTGCGTGGCGCCGCCGCAATTTTATAGCGACAGCAAAGAGATGATTCAAAAGTGGCATCGCAAAGGTCGCAACTTGTACGCGATCACACCACGCTTTGCCTATGGTGACTCGCCCGAATTGATGGCAATGTGCGGCAAGTTGCACAAAGAATTTCCGGATTGCTGGGTGAATACGCACGTCTCCGAGAACCCGACGGAGACGCGCAATGCTCCCCTCGAGCACAAATGCTCCGACTACCTGGGATGCTACGAGAAGTATGGCCTGGTAGGTCCGAAGTTTACAGCCGGACACGGGGTTTGGCTCTCTGACAATGAAATCGAGCGCCTCCATAAAGCGGGCGCCGCGATTTCGTTCTGCCCGAACTCGAATACCTTCCTTGGCAGCGGTTTGTTCCGTTTGGGAGCCGTCACCGATCCGCGCAAACGTGTTCGTCTGACATTCGGGACCGATATGGGAGGCGGCAACAGCTTCTCGATGATCAACGTGCTCAATCAAGCCTATAAGGTCGGTTTGTGCAATAACACCATGCTTGATGGCAGCGTCGATCCGCGCTGGCACGATGAGGCTCAGGCAGAGCGTAACAAACTCAACGCCTACAGAGCCTTCTATTCGATCACTCTGGGTGGTGCGGAAGGCCTTTATCTCGAGAAGTTGATCGGTAACTTCAACCCCGGGAAAGAAGCCGACTTCGTCGCTCTTGATTGGAACGCCGGACCATCCTCAATGCGCTGGCACCAATCGCTAATCTGCCAGAAACCAGCCACTAAGAAAGAAGCGGCTCAACTTCTGTTTGGAATCCTGGCTGTCGGTGGCGATGAGCGTTGTGTCGATGAAACCTGGGTGATGGGCAAGCGACTCTACAAAAAGGGTCTGACTGAGACGTCGGCAGTGCCAGGCGAGGAGCAGCGCTAAAATCATTGTGACCCGACGAGTCGTCATCGCACTCAGCTTGTGTCTCATCACCGTTTGCCAGGCAATGCCTGCACGCGGTGATGAGCGCAAGTCATTTCTCGACGTCAAGCTGACTCCCACAATCGACCCGCTGCATGCGGCCAAAGGCGAGATGCGCGCTGATGCCGATGAGGTGGCCAACCTGCTCAACATCAAAGCCATGGTGGAGCAAATCAGGGAGGCGAAACGGCAGGGCATTCTCAGCGGCTCGAAGGTTCCCAGATCAATTCAGCAAAGTCGTTTGCTGTGTTTGTGGAAGCTATTGATCGCTTCGCAGGAAGTGCGCAAGGCAAACGCCGCGATCGATTTCGAGCTGGCCAACTCTTATACCAGTCTCGATAAGCTGATGGTCAGGCAGAACATGACCATCAACCTGCTCAACACTGCCAACTTCCTGCAAGGCGGAGTGATAGGCACGATCAAGCAGTCCATGGGTCTTTCCACCCAGACCGCAAGACTGCCGGTTAGACAAGAGATTGCCATCACCTCTTTTAGTACAGGCACATTGCTCTCCTTGATGAATCTGGCCGTTCCCTATGTTTACAGGCGAAAAATAGAGGCGCCGCCAAATTCTCTGGTGCCCTTTTTTAACAGCGACCGCCAGCCCAATGATGCCGACAAGAGCTATTTGTGGAAGTTTCTCAATACCCCTGTGCCAGGCGAGGATGCGACTTTGACCCGCCGGCAGATTCTGGTCAAACATTGGCAGAGCTTCTCCGGTTTGAATTTAAATGATGAAACGGCGTTGAAAAAATTGGCCACAAGCGCGACAAGTGAAAATCTGTCGGAGAACATCGGCATCGTCGCCAAACGAATTGGGCTCTTGCACGATTTGCGCACTCACATTGAGGAGTTTGATGGCTGCCTTTATGAGCTGCACCGCGAAATAACAGGAGGAAAATAAGGTGGGATCCAGAGAGCGTCGAAGAGAACGGCGATTCGCGGAGCGATGGATAAACATCGTGGTTGTCCTTGCCCTTTTTCTCAATCAATTTTCTGTTGTGCAACAGGCAAGCGCCCAGGAAGAAGTGCCGCTGCGCACGAGTGTGGCATCCGAGACGACGCTCACCCCGGGAGCGCGAGAGGCGGCTAACTTGCTCGGCATTATGGATAAAGTGGAGCGCTTGCAGCAGCTGCGGCAAAGTCGAGCCGCAGGCGGTGCAATGAGCGATGAGGAACTGGGATTGAAAGTCGATGTGCTCGACAAGATTATGGGCGGCTCATTGGAAGTGCGCATGGTGGCAGGTAGAATCGATCGCGAAGTTGCCTGGGCATTTTCCGGACAGGGCATGTTGCAAGCTCGAAAACAAAAGAGGCTCAACTACCTGTTTACGGCCAACTTTATGCAAGGCGGTATTTTAGGCACTCTCTCGGGGCCGGCATTCTTGCACGGCAAGAGCGCTCTGGGAACCGAACTGCTGCTTTATGCAAGCACCATCGGTTTACTCTTATCCACTCTGGCGCTTGCTGAGAGCCAAAAGGGCGAGCACAAAAAAATGGATGGAGAAGTTACGGTTCTTGCCGAGGTGTTCAAATTGAATGCCCCGGAGCCTCTGCATCACAGCGAGATTGTGATGAAGTACATGGCTTCGGTGCCGCCCGGATCAAAGGACAACATGTCGCGCGTCGAAAAGCTGATGGACAGCTGGAAAAGAGGTCGCTATCTGCGATCCACGGATGAGAAAAATTTGCAGAAGTTGGCTGCGCTTCAGCCGCCCGGCAAGAAGTATAAAGAAAGCGTGCGCCTGCTCTCCAATCGCGTACGCATGCTTTTTGATACGCAATACACCGTAGAGCAGCTCGACGCTCAGCTCCTCGATCTGCTGCGCGCTACGGATTCCAACTAGCTCAAGCCATCATAGAAGTTGTAGAAAACGCCCTCGGGATCGTGCTTCTTGCGTAGCTCTTCGATGCGTCTGTAATTGCCAGGCACGAACGATGCCTTGACTTGATCCGGATACTTAACGGTGTCGCTTTCAGAAAGATAATAACCGGCGATGTGCGGTTTCATCAGCTCGATACAGCGCTCATGCCATTTGATGTTCGCCTGGTTATCAGCGGGATCCTTCCACATGCTCCATGGTCCGCCATAGAGGCGGGCGCTCATCGAGAAGGCGGCATCTTCCAGCAACGGCGCCGGAACATTTGCTCCGGTGAAAACCGCATACATAATCAATGTTTCTTTGGAAGGACATCTCAAGAAATGATCTTTGAGGGACATAATGACGTCGCGCAGGTTGCCGTTTGAAAAGGTGGCGGCCACCAGATTTCTTCGTTCGGTCGGCCAGAGTGCTCCGGACATATCAAAGAGCTTCTCGAAGTTGACGTGGTCGTTTTGCGTTTTCGACAAACACTTGGCGATCACCGGACATTCATCCAGCAACTTTGTCGCTTCTTTTGCTTCTTCCTCAGAATCTGCAAATGCAGTGGCAGTCACGGATGCAATTTTGCCGGCATGCTTCCTGCATTTTTCCGCCAGCTCCTCAGGTGCATTAAGGAGCCACAAACTGAGCTCCACCTTGCTCGGGATTCTCGAGGCTGTCTTGCCGAGCCATTCAGCAACTGTCGGCAGGTCGTCGAGATCATAATAATAGGCGCTCGCTGTTATGTGCTTGGGCAGAGGATACAACTTGAGATGATAGCGGGTGGCAACTCCGAAGAAACCGCACCCGGCGCCTCGAGCCGCCCAGAAGTAATCATTGTTTTGCTCCCGGCTCGCGGTTATCAACTCACCATCGGCAGTGACAATTTCGATTGCTTCGACGCTGCCCACACCAGGACCCCAGACACCCTGATTCCACGACATGCCGCCGCTGAGCAAATAGCCGCTCACTTTGACCGTTGGGCAGTGACCACTCGGATAGGACATTCCCTGGGCATTCAAAGCTTTTTGTATATCTCGGTTGCTGATGATTGGCTGAATGACGGCTTTTCGAGCTTCGGCATCGATTGAGATAACTTGATTCATGTTGCTCAGGTCGATCATCATGCCCCCATGTCGCAATGACGGACTGCACCAGTTGTGACCGCCGCCCCTGACGGTCACTTTCAGTCCGTTTGCCCTGGCAAACTTGATTGCATTGCAGACATCCTGCTCGTCCTTTACGACAGCGACAACATCGGGCTGCCTGTTTGTCGGGTACAGGCGATTGAACAGCCCATCGTAAAGAGCGCTGCTGAAGTTTGCATCCGACCGCGATAGAACTTGACCTTTGAACTTGGCGCGCAGCGCATCCAGATCGAGGTTTCTAGCGATTGATCTGGTTGTGGGCGAGGACCCTGCCTTTGGCGCTGCATGAGCG
>JAJPJO010000098.1 GCA_021324135.1 Pseudomonadota bacterium | reverse complement strand
TCGCCAACCACCCCCGCATCGTCGCCAACCACCCCCGCATCGTCGCCAACCACCCCCGCATCGTCGCCAACCAGCCCGGCATCGTCGCCGACCAGCCCGACAGCATCCACAGAACGAGCAGAAAAGACGGCACAGCCCAAATCGGCAGAGGACCTGGCTCGCAAAGTCATCAAAGCGCTCGGGGGTCTCGATAAGATCAAACGGTTCAACACCATACCCTACAAAGCAAAGGGGACGTTGGAACAAATCTCTTCCCTGTCGGGAACATCTAACACGCTTCCCTGTGAGCTCTACGCCACAGGTTACTGCCAGCGCATCACGGTGAACTTTATGGGTCAGGAGCTTGTCACCGGATATGATGGCAAACACTGCTGGACCAGACAGGGCAAAACAATTATGCCCACGGACCCGATCACGGAGCAACGAGTCAAGGAAGACCTGGAGCATGGTCTTCTCCTGGTCGAAAAGCTGCTCGACCGCAAGCGAAAAATAAGCCTGGGAGAAAGCAAAATAATAAACGGCGTTAACTGCCCGGCACTAGAAGTGGTGGCAGATGACGGTAAACCGACGATCTTTTACGTTGACCCTCGTGATTGGATGATAGTGCGCAGTGAGTATCATGGCGTCGATATGGAGCAGGGCGTCGATTGCTTGAAGGTCTACGATTACTTTGATTACCGGAAAGTGGAAGGAACGCTGCAGCCTTTCAAATCAATCGAATATTCCGATAGCAAGAAGGTTACCGTCGTTCAAATCCAAAACGTCGAGACCGGAGTTACCATTCCGCCCGGCTTCTTCAGCATGCCCAGTGAGCCCAAGATTAGCCGCCTGAGCCAGGGACCGGTGGTCATCCCTTTTCAATTCGTATCGAATGAGATTCTCGTTCCCGTCAGTGTCAATGGTCTGCCCGGCAAGTTGTTTCTCCTGGATACGGGCGCCACACAATCAATTCTTGATACGGAATGTTTTCAAAACATTGCTCCGAAGAACAACGATGAGATTTCCATTACCACTGGCTCTGGTGCAATGAAGATGCGCTTTCTGGAGCTAAAATCACTCAAGCTCGGCGATGTTACCATCGATGACGTTCCCGTGGCTGTTGCTGACTTGAGCAAGTTCTCGCAGTTGTTGAACGTGCGACCACAAGGTCTGATTGGCGCCAACGTGCTCAAGCGTTTCTTGCTGACTATTGATTACGACCGTCATGAGCTCTGGCTGCAAGATCCCGACAAGGCAACACCGCCGGAGGGTGCAGTTGTGGTTCCCACAAAACCATCGCTCGGCGTCTCTGGATTGGCTGTCGATGGGGTGATCGACGGCAAATTGAAACTTACGTTCCTCATTGACAGCGGTGCCGCTTTCAACCACGTCGCCGAATCGCTTATCAAAAAGCTGGACAACGAGCCAATCTTGCCGGTTGGTGTGATCAAAGGCTTGGATGGAACACCAGTGCGAACAGGCGCTGTTCGTTTCAACAAACTCGAAATCGGAGACAAGTTGAAGGTAGACGAGCCGGTCTTTTCGGTTGCGCCTTCCCTTCCTAATTCGGCTGCTCCCGCGGGGATAATCTCCGGCGGTTCTCTAGCCATCATCGGAAATCCGCTGCTCAGCCACTACCGCGTCACCATTGATTATCGTAACCAGAGAATCTTTTTCCAGGATATGCGCGATCCAAAGGAAACGGCTCTCAATGCACGTTTCAACAAAACAATGCTGGACTTTTATGAACGCGAAAATAATGAAGAGACTGTAAATCAGCTCGCTGACCTGGAAACAGAGGCCAAGAACAAGAACTTGCACGCCGTTGCTGCGCTCGCCCTGGCAAATCAAGCCCTATTGCAAGTCGGCGGAGACGAGAAGTTTCTGGCTGCCTACGATCTCGCCATGAAGAGCAGCAGACGGGCGGTCATGGCACAGGTTCTGGCACTGTGGGCCCAGCACTATGTCGAAAGAGGCGACCTGAAGGATCTGTCGCAAGCACGCCAATTGATCGCCCGAGCAGTGATTGCCTGCCCGACGGAATCTACGGTTTACGCCGTGGCCGGGTTGCTCTATAGCACCGCCGATAGTACCTGGCCGCCCTCAACCAATCCCACCCAGTCCAATGGAACAGGCAGCGCTAAAGGTGTGGCACCGCCAGCAGGCAAGGCTTTGCCGCAGCAGATTACTGAACCAACTGCCGACATCCTTTTGAATCAAGCTCTAATGCTCGATCCGTCTAACTGGCTGGCTCTGTGGACAAAATATAGAGTCGCTGATCGAGCGGGCAAAACGCAAGAACGGCAGCTCGTGGCGAGATATTTGAAGCGATATTATCCCGATGCGGTGCGCGTGAAAAAACTTGATTAGCAACTAAACTCGAGGACCAGCTAAGCGTTTGCTTCCTGGCGCCTTCCTGCTTCTTGAGAAGGCTGAGCGCCGGGCATAACCAGAACCTGGAAAGGCAAGGCACCAAGCGCCTCACCGCTGACAAACAGAACGATCTCATACGTTCCTTCATGGTCGAAAGCCAAGCCGCTAAAGGCACTAATGATCTTGTGAGTCATGAATTGACTGGGCAGCGGATCGACTTTGGCTGGTGGTGATTCAGCAATGGGTTGACCCTTCTCATCCAGGATTCGGAACTGATATTCAAAGCCCTGTGATGAACCTGAGATCTGAGCGAATGCATAAACGAGCGGAACAACAGCTGGAAAAGACTGTGCCGTAATGCCGTTGTAAATGTTGACGCATGAAACTGCGTCGCGTCGCAGCACATCCTGGAGCACACGCTCGCAAAGAATAATACCTATCAGTCTGGGTTTCTCGCTCATTGTGCTCTCCGAAAAAACAATACAAAGCTAATTTGACAAATTATACTAGGAAAGCAGACCCTGTAGAGCTTGGAGACTTGATTGTATGCTGGACCCGGAAGAACTAACTTTTCTTCAATGGTTCTGGCTCTGCATGGCGATGACGTTGATCGTCTTCTTCTTGTGTCGCTGGATCGACCTTGCCTACACTCCGTAGGAATCGGCTCAATAACAGGCGAATCAGTGGATTCTGTGCCGTTAGGCAAATTGGATCGAAGAACCGCTCAGTCAGACCGCTCAGTCGGCAATTTATAGCTGGCTGAAACGCTCGCAGCCATGGCCGACAATTATCGAGAGAAGGCTTTTTTTGACGAGGCCAAAATTGACTGTTTTTGGCATCGTACACGAGGCCATGGACACTTATATGGTGCAATTTTTGGGCTTCTGGTACCGGCAACGAGGCCGGAAATGGGCTTTTTTGGCCTCGTCAAAAAAACGGCCTATCGGCTTATCGACAACCTATCGACAACTTAGCGAGGCTGCGCCAACCTCCAAAAGGCATCGCGCAAATGAGGGTTTCGCTGGCTGCGTTTTGCAGGATCGAGGGTTTAGACGAGGATTTTGTTTGCAGGGATGGCGGGCGGGCGTTCATCCGAGGCTGGTGGTTCATTTTGGGCTGGCGTTCATCCTGGGCTGGGCTGGTGTTCATCCTGGCTGTGCTTCGTCCGGTGCTTCGTCCAGGGGGGTCTTTATCCGGCGCTGGTGTTCATCCTGTAAGACAGCATTACTTTCTAAGTAGCTGAGCTGCACTAGCTTTAATTTCACTAGAAAATTCGTCTTGAGAGTCACAACGTAAGTTACATCAGTTCATTCAGACATCTAGAGAAACAGTTATAGAGCCACTTAGCCATATTTGACATCCTATTGACATCATCACTGTTAGATCTCTACGGTAGCTGTTACTAACCCAACTGTTAAATTCGGCGTTCAACCAAACCAAGAAAGTCCCAAGTACCAACTGTTCCGCCTGAGGCTCCTCGAACAAATGTTCGTTTGAGTGGCAGGCCTGATGCGAGCTTGTTCTGGCGCCTCAGCCCAGAGTAGCCCGCCTTCTCGTTATTAGACAAGGAGAAACAACCATGAGCAAACCCTTCTGCGCAAGCGGGGGTTCGGTCGCGGCTGACTCCGGCGCACACCGCCCCTATAAAATCGGGTTGGCGGGCGGCCGTGGTGTCGGCAAGTCAGTGGCGACCGAACGCTTAACACTTCTGGGTGCCAAGGTCATCAGCACTGATGAAATCACCCACGAGTTGCTGGACAACCCCGGTCCGGCGTACTACCAGGTGCTCAGGCGCTTCGGCGCGAACCTGGCTCCGGTAAAAGACGGTCCAATCGACCGCGACGTTCTGGCCGGGATCGTGTTCGCTGCTGGGGCTGATGCCGAAAAGGCCGACCTCGAAGCGATTCTGTTCCCGTGCGTCAACCAGCGGATCGACGAGATCATGGCTGGGATGTCCGAGAAGGAACTCGCCTTCATCGAGGTGCCGCTCCTGCACGAAGCGGGGATGGCGGACTTCTTCGATGAGGTCTGGTGCATCACTGCACCCGAGGCGCTTCAAGTCCAGTGGGTCATGCAGCGTGATGGAGTCACCGAGCCGGAGGCTCGCAACCTCATCCGCCAGCATGGTCTGACCCAGGACGAAAAAGCGAACCTGTCGGATGTCGTCCTGGTCAACGATTCCACCCGCGAGGCGTTCGAAGCCAAGGTGGATGCCGAGTACAGAGCCTGTGTCAAGCGCGCCGAAGCCAAGCGCGCCGAAGCAGTTCAGGCTGCTGTCGATGCTACTGCTAACGACCGCTATCGCCACGTGTTCACCTCACTGGGCGAGATCGGCGTGGCGGAGGCAGTCGAGAGGCTCGGCAACGTCGCCCGGACCAAACACAAGAAGGCAACGGCCAAACTGAGCATGGACGTTGACAGCTCCGACGGGCAGCATCCCGACGCCTCTCGCAGGCTCGAGGTGGAGGTCCGTATGGAGATCCGCAACACGCCTGGTGGCTCAGGCAATGGCGGCTGTTCCTGCGGATGCGGACCGGAGTGCCGTGTCTCCTGTGCCTGCCAGCCGGACTGCGGCTGCTCGTGCAGGAAGCCGGCGCCACCGCCTCCGACGCCGCCCGACGGGTGCGATCACGGCTGTGGCGATTGCAATCACCGCCGCTACCCGCGGCTGTGGCTGCTCGTCCTGGCGTTCTTCGCACTGCTGGCGTTCCTGTTCGCCGTAATCGTGCTGGTCAGACAACCCAGCCAGCACACCGATAACGGCGGCAAGATCGTCATCGTCACCCCGCCGTGTCCGGGCACCTGCAAAGGCAAGGACTCGGCTCCTCCCGATGATTCCGGCGGCGTCTTCCGCCCGCCGTCCGCGCCACCGCCGGTGGTGAAGCCTTGCAAGCCATGCGACAAGCATGTCGTCAATGAAATCCCTGAGTACGCCTTCCGGTTCACGCACAACGCAGTGCGTGTCCAGTTGCGGACCTGGGAGATCAGCTGCGGTGGCTCCTGCGAAGGAGCCACCGTGGACGGCTTCAGCGAGGACCATCAGCTCCTGGTCCACCAGGAGTTCGACAAGGACTACTGGCTGACCTACCAGTATGTGTTCACCTACTTCCCGGACGGCACGACGCAAGTCGACAAGTTCGAGGGCAGGCAGAACATATTCGTAGGGCGCACGGTTTATCGGTTCAACGCCGGTTTGCTGGCGCGGGCCGAAATGTACGACGGCATGCAGCGCTTGTTGTTCACCGCTACCTATTCCAGGACCAGCAGCGTTCCAATGGCGTTGAGCGTCGAAACGTTTGACCCTACCAGTGGTGCGCGCAGCGGCAAGCGGACCGTCGTCGGAGTCGGCAACATGGAGGAGTACGTGCAAGAGAACTTCTACGCCTACGATCGGGTGAAACCATGACATACCACTCATGCCACTCATCCCGATGTAGCGCAGAAGCATAACCAGGGTCTCTTCTAACCGAGAGGCCCTGGTTCCTCTTTGCACTTTAAGCCTAGTTCTCAAGCGGTTTCTCGACCGCATTCTCAAGACTTTTGGCACTTTAAGCCCGGTAATCAAGCGGATTTGCATTATTGAACCGCGCCTTCCTCCAGTCAGTTTGTCCAGCCAAAGTTACTGCGGACTCTCATGGCTTTTGGTCCTTTAAGCAGGATTTCAAGAGTCGCGAAACGACAGAAGTAAGAGGGTCTACAAATGACCAGGCAATTGATTCTTCCGCCCGGTGTCACGAACACCGAGCTGCTCAAGCGCGGCATCATCCAGGTGGCGCGCGACTTCGGCAATCCAACCGAGCCTTACGTGAAGGTACCCGACCTGCCGGATTATCTCGACATGCTCGATCACTCGCAGGCGATGGGCAAAACCAAGTACAAGCGCCGGCTGAAGGAAGAGCAGGAACGCCGCGATCTTTTGCTGCCACAAATGAAAAAGCACGGTCTGGCTTCAGTGGTCGTTCTGGAAGGGCGCGATGCGTCCGGGAAGAGCGGCACAGCCAAACACATCGTCGAAGACCTGCAGTTCGAGCTCTTCGACGTGGTGCACGCCGGACCACCAACACCACAAGAGCGCTCCCAGATTTACTGGCTGCGCTTCTTCGATCGCGATCGCATGCCCTCATACGGCGAGATGCGCATCCTCGATCGTAGCTGGTACGGCGAGCTCCTCGTCGTTCCCGTGGACAAGCTGGCTTCCAAAGAACACGTGCACGCCGCCTACCCCCAGCTCCGCACGATGGAGTGGGTGCTCACCGACAGTGGTATCGTGCTCAGCAAACTGTGGCTCGACATCACCAAGGACGAGCAGAAGGCGCGCTTCGACGACCGCATCGAGGAAGCCAACGGCAAGTACCAGGAATCTGATGAGCGCGCTCGCGCTCAGTGGGATGAGTACACGCCGTACATCAACAAGATGTTCTATCACACGGGCTCGCGCTTCGCGCCGTGGAATCTCATTCCTGCCAACAACAAGCTCTTCGCGCGCGTACAATCTCTCACCATAATCAACGATGATATGGAACGCGCGATCAGGCTTGCTGAAGCAAACGGTCGCTAAGAAGCGCAATTTTTCATGCAATTGACTAACGAGTCATCCCGTTCAAATGCAGGCGTTTCATGCAGCTGAACGCCATTGATTCAACTGAAAAACGAGGAGAATCAGACATGGCACAAGTAACAGCCAAGCCCGTCAAGGGTCAGAAATTCCAGCTCGTCGCCGACACAGGCAAGCACAAGATCGTCTCCGATCAACCGCTTGCAGCCGGCGGTGCAGACGGCGGTCCCGGACCAAAAGACCTGGTCGCAGCCGGCTTAGCCGCTTGCACCATTCAAACCCTGCTGCTTGTCGCACCGAACAAGAAGTGGGACATCCAGGACATGACCGTCACCGTCACGATCACCTATCCCAACGGTGCAAAGGCCGATCCGCTCTTCGACGAGCTCATCGAGGTGCAGGGCAACCTCACTGCCGCCGAGCTCGATGCCATCAAGCGCACGGCGGAGAAGTGTCCCGTGTACAAACTGCTCTTCGGCACGAAATCGGTCACCTCGAGAGCGGTGAAGAAGTAGGGCTGAGCGGCGGAATCTTCATGCGATAATAGCAATCAACTAAAGGGGTGTACAACATGCCCACCAAAGAAGATGTTTCTCGGCAATTCGGGCGGAACGCCAGACACTATGCAGAGAGCAAAGGACATGCCCAGGGCTCCGATCTGGACATAGTCCTGGAGCTTCTCAAGCCACAGCCTGACTGGCATGTGCTCGATGTAGCCACGGGCGCCGGACACACGGCTGCCATGGTGGCACCGCACGTAGCGTCTGTCGTGGCCACCGACCTGGCACCGGAGATGATCGGCGAAACGCGCAAGCTCTTCACCGCCCGCGGTATCACCAACGCGAGCGCCGAGGTCATGGACGTCGAGGCTCTCACCTTTGCTGATGCCACATTCGATGCCGTGACCTGCCGAATCGCGCCTCACCACTTCATCGATCCGCAGAAAGCGGTCGATGAGATTGCTCGCGTGCTCAAGCCCGGTGGTGTTTTCGTGATGGAGGACAGCTACGCTCCGCAGGCGCAGCGCCTCGATCGTTTCATCAACGATATCGAACGCCGCCGCGACCCGACACACGTTCGCTCGTACACCAAGAAAGAGTGGCGGGCGATGTTGCGGGCCGCCGGCTTGCGTATCGTGAAGAGCAAGAACTATCGCAAGAGCCACAACATCGAAGAGTGGATGACGCACGCCAGCCTCGACGAGGACGGCAAGCTCGACGTCCGCTGGCGCTTTGCGACGGCTCCTGAATGGGCGCGAAAGCACTTCGCCATCGAGTTCACCGGCGACGCACCCGTGAAGTACACAGACGACAAGGTGATCTTCCGCTGCCTCAAGGGTTGACACTACATCCAGTACCAGCCTTCAGGCCCTGACATTGAGACCGGCGTGTTCAGATCAAACGGCTAGCGCCGAAAAATCTGAACGCGCCGGTTTCCTTTTTCACCAAGGATCAAACCCCGGTTGCTTCCTAGCCTCACCTGATTTTTTTGGAACCAAAGTTACTACTGTGTCTTTTAGTAGCTTGGTCCGGGAACTGGACGCGCAAGAAAAAGTAGAAGAGACAGGGCGGCCGCAGGCACCGCCCTGTCTTCCTCAAGATCAATGTCGCGCGTACAGCAAGGACTCAGATGCCATCAGCTCAGGCACCTTCGACCTTCGTTCCCGTCGGCTTCAGGCCAACCTCGTCGGCGGCGAAGTACGAGATCTCGAGCGCCAGGTGAACGAGCGCGTTCAACTGCCACTCGAAGGTGAAGTACTGGTTGGACTCAGCCCGGAAGCAGCTGAATCCAGCCTGAGCGTAGGAGGAAACGGCGGCGCGCTCGATGGCAGCCGGAGCGTCGGTGGGCTCCGATGCATCTTCGCCCAGGTGGTGCTTGAGGTGGAGGTCAGCCCTTCCCTGCCCGTGCTTGCGGAAGGACTCCGAGCGCTCGAACAGGTAGATGGACTGCTCGCGGACCGTCTTGAGAACGGCAGCGACACCGGCGCGATCCCCGCACTGGGACTTCTCGACGATCGCCACCACCTGCGGTACCAGTTTCCTGGACCAGTTGAGGACGTTCGCGACTTCCGGGTCGAGTCCGAGGTCGATGCCCTCGTTATGCTCGGCGTTAATCCGCTCGATTGCCTGCGCCTGGCTCTCGAGCGCCTTGAGCTGGAATTCGATGGCCGACAGGCGCATCGACTGCAGAGTAGTGTTCTTCTTCATAACAGTGCTCCTTTTCATGTGTTGAACTGCTTGGGACGTTGAACAGAAAACCGTTCGGCAAGCCAAACGGCTGAGACGTTGGATTGAAAGGTCAGTCGTTTCTTACAGATAAGGATTCGAGCAAACGATGCAGAGCGGCTCCAGCTCCGCAAGTCCGGACTCGACATCTTCCTGCTTCTCGCGACTGACGATCAGGCGGATTTTCTTGAGCCGCCCGCGCTCCACCTCCTTGCTCAGATACTGGCGAACGCGGCAGCGGAGAACCGAGGCGAGCTGGCTCGCCGTCAGCCATTCATCACCCTCGGGCAGATCGTTCAGACCAAGCAGAATGTGCTCGGCTGAAAGTTCGGCAGCTTCTGACATGATCGTGCTGACCAGACCACACCAGACGAACTGCCCATAAAGCTCGCGCTTTCCGAGTCCGACGACGAGGATCTTGCGGGCGTTGCCCGAGCCAAGAGCAGCCGATTCGAGGTTGAGCAGAACCGTTTCGCCCTGCTTGCCCTGGAAGCCGGATTGATCGATTGCCGATTGGAGCATGCCGTCGAGCCTCGCATCGACTGCTTGCGCCAGCGGTCCGAGTCCCTCGCCCTTGAACTTGGTCAAGATGAGCAGATCCTTGTATGAAACATCGATTGCCCGCTTGTCGCCCACGGCAGGATGGAACTTCGTGCCTGGCGAGCGGCGCTTGACGATATCGGCATAGCTCTCGGGCGCCAGAACTTCAACTGAGATCGAAATAGAACCATGCTCTTCGACCTTGACTTCAAACTGGTGCGACTTCGCTGAGGTAGTCATGGTGGGCTCCTTTCACATGCTCCTGGGCCAGCTGCACACAGGTGCGCTAACCGGAGCAATGACTTTCGTTGCATTAATGAAAAACGATGAAGCTGGAATCCGCGTCAGCAAGCCGTTTTAACAGAGGTCCAATCCCTATGAATCGCCGCGGCGAGTTTTTGGGATGGTGTCAGATTTGGTGGCATGGGTGCTGTTGTTGACTTTTGAGGCTCCGCATAGCGCTGGTTGACGTGGAATGCCCCAATCTATTGAGAAGCGCTTAGCCAGGTCAATCCAGAGGAAGGGAGCCGGAATGCACCGACTACCCCAAAAAACCGCAGGGATGATCGAAACTGGAAAATACCAGGTCAATAGTTCAAAACGAAAAAATTTCCGAAGATGGCAAACAAGCTGTTAATGCTGATTCACAGGCATCTCAACCACCCGGTTCTCATCCGCAAGAATGATGAGCGAGCGCCGCTATACATACTGCGGCCGATCTTGTTGCGGCCAATCTTGTCAGAGCCGATCTTGCCGGGCGAATCTTGCTGCGGTCGACCCCTGGTGCAGGCGCTCTTGCCCTATCGCGAAAAATGATGCGCGCTGGTAGCCAGGACCACAAGCAGGAAAACCAGGCTGCAAACAAACCAGACTTTATCGGCAGTACTAATCGGGGTCATTTCTCAACTCCACTAATTACCCGAGCGCGAGACTCTCAATACTATCATGCTCACCAGTTCCAGGGATAAGCCTTATTCTTGCGCGCTTTAAAACGTTCAAATTCATCTTCGGTCATCGAGCTCAAAATCTCATCGGCGATGCCCAGCAAATCCGACCAGACCTCGTCGGGGAATTCGACAAAATGACAACCGTGCACCTGGACAGGTCCAAGTTTCTCAACCAGCCAACCGGCTAGCAGAAGCGGCCGCGCGTCCCGGTCCGTCTCCAGGAGCTGCAGTTGACTCTGATCGTTAACAAGGGCATAAGCAATGAGCATTTGCGACCCACGGGGCATCTTGGCATAGTCTTGGGCGTTAACTCTGGTCATACTGGCAGTCATGCAGTCACTCTCACAGGGTGAATCAATCATAGCAGCCGCCGCAGCCGACTGCATTCAATCGCCGCACATCTCCGAAATTTGATACAGTGTTACGCTAAATCCCGGCGCAAAAAAGGTGATTCCTGATCGAGCACCGGGCATAGACATCCACAGAGCACGTGCGGAAACAAAGCATCATGTCGGAGCAATGGGATAACCTAAGGGCCAAAGCCGAGCAGGCACAAGCGGCTAGAGATCTAGTAGAAGCGCAGAGATACTGGCAAGAAGCCCTGAGGGAAGCGGACAGATTCAGTCGTCTCGACCGACGCATATCATTGACGCTCGAAGGTCTGGCCGAAGTCTACTGGCACATGGGCAAATTTGATGAGGCAACCGACTGCTGCCGGAAACTGAAAGCGATTTACTCCGAGCTCTTCGGACCCGAGCAATTTGACGTCGGCGTCATCTGTACCAATCTTGCCATGCTGCACCACGTTCGCCAGCAGTATAACGAAGCCGAAGACTATTACAGGCAGGCGCTGGCCATTAAATCGAAACACCTCGGAAAGGACCACCCAGACATCGCAAAGTTGCTTGGCAACTACACCAACTTGCTGCATGCCATGAATCGCGTAGACGAGGCAAACAAGCTCAAATCAGGCGAGACGATAATCACGGCGCGCAACTGGTCGAAAACGAAAACCACAATTGAACTCGGACACCGCAATGGTGAGTCAACCGGTGAGGAACGAGCATTCATGCTCTCTGATGGCGATGACGACGATGATGACGGAAGCCGAGGCAAAAGAGGCTCCGGCACAAATATCAATCGTGAGCCGCTATCTCTGGCAGTCTCGAGATGGGAAACGCTCAGGCGGCTAGCCGAAGACATGCAACAAAAGAATTGTCTTGCCGAAGCGGAGGCAGTCTGGGCCGCTTCTGTTCGCTATTTCGAGCCCTTCGCCGCCGAGGATCCAAGACGGATGGCATATGCTCTGGACAGCATGGCAGACAGTCTTTGCGCCGTTGATCGACATGAGATGGCCGAAGCTTTTTATCGCAAGGCGCTCGATATCAAAGCGAAACACCTCGGTGCTCAGCATGTTGTAGTGGCTCGCAGCCTGAACAATCTCGCCAAGCTTTATTACCAGCTCAATCGTTTTAACGAAGCCGAGCCACTCGCACAGCAATGCATCGAGATCTACGCAAAACTGTTTGGCACCGATCATCCTGATTACGCCACCGCTTTGCACAACCTGGGGACGCTCTATCACATTCAAGTGCGCTATGCCGATGCCGAGCCTCTCTATCGCAAAGCCCTGGTGATCCGGCAGCGAAGCCTGGGCCCGAGCCATCCGGAGACGCTGGGATTGGCTCGCAGTCTGGCTAATTTGCTTATTGCCACAGGACGCGAAGCGGAAGCGGCAAAAGTATATGGCGAGAAAAGTGGCGTGATTACAGGGAC
>JAJPJO010000457.1 GCA_021324135.1 Pseudomonadota bacterium | reverse complement strand
CGCGTCTTTCCATCTGCCAGCATGACGCATCCCGATGAGTTCAAAACGGGGACAGCTTGAATTGGATCGGGCGAAAAATCAATATGCAACACCTGTCCCGCCTCAATTTTTGTTCGCAAGCTGCCGGCAATGCTCACGGCGACGCCATTGTTCCGGATGACATTGGCATTAACCTCGCCTGCGCGCAAAGGTCCCAGGACGAATTTCCCCGTTCGATCCATGCAGGCCGGACATTCAGGATGCGACCAATCGAATGTATAGTCGCAGACCTTCTCACCCGCCGCTGGAATCAGCGTCCCGTAGACGAATGAGGCGCGCACCTGGCGCAAGGTAACTCTTTCGGTTCTGTTCGTGCGCACATCCACATCTGCCCCAGGCACAAACATACGCCCGGACAATTCCTCAGGCCTGGCGCCGGGCTTCAAAATCGGCACATCCTGACCGTTCACACAGCCGTGAATCTTCAACTTCCATGAAGTCAACCCGGTGAATTTCACCCGGCCGTTTTCATCCACGGAGGCCGCATGCGTGACGGGAAAGTTTGCTTCTCCTATGAAGACACTGCCTCGAGCCGGACGACCATTTACATCAAGCAGTGTTACCTCTATCGCCCCCGGTTCATGAAGAGTGCTGCGCAGATCAATTGTCTGCGATTGAGCGGCCAGATTTGATACGGCAACCACCGCTTGCGCCGAGTAATACGGCGCGTCTTTGATCGGAACCGTACTCAAAGGCGTATCACGGTAGCGCGTGCTCATGTACCAGAGCGCCGGCGAGCTGAAGGCGAAATCCAGGCAACCATTCGCATCGAGCTTTCTGCTGGAAGCTGAGAAGTCATCATTGCTGGATGGACCCCAGCTCGTCGCTACAGCGGTATCGGCTAAAGGTTGCTGATTTGTGCGGAGGACGCGAAATTTCCTGGACATCGAGTGGGGAAAGATCGCCACTGTCAGGTCTCTTACTTGCCCCCCGGCAACCGTTACGCCACTGATTGCGTTTGAATCATGCGTCCAGATCCAGTCGTGCGGCCAGTGCACAATAGATGAGAGCTCACCAGGTTTGGTGGCAGAAACGGAAGTGATGGAATAGCTGCCCGGGGTGAGATTGGAAAACTGCACTGTACCGTCGCCACTGGTTGTCCGCACCGGATCGAGCAGATCATTGAGAGAGCTCAGCTGCGCCTGATCGGCCGCGGCCCAACCGGGACTGAAGAACTCATGCCAATCTTCCATTTGCAAGAGGACGCTGCAACCACTGACTGGTTTGCCGGCCCTGGTAATCTTGATGTTCAGCGCCGCGCCCTGGTGTGGAAGGATTATATCAACTACGCCGTTCTTGTTCTGAGCTGAACTGGAGCTGTCAACTGAGACAAACCCGAGCGGTCTTCCGGCTTTGAATGCAACCAGGGCGATCGAGCCAACACCAGCTACACGCCCAGGTTTCAATCCCGTGAATGCGAAGTGCCCCTGGGCATCGGCTGTTGTATTGAGCACCTCCTCATACATGCGAATGCCGCCCAGGTACTTATGATCGGCGTAAACAATCGCTCCGGCAACGGGATTGCCCGATTCATCCCTGACGCATCCCTGAACGTGCGACGGCTGCGAGCTTCCCTCATCCAGGATAGCCGCACCCCGAGCGCCCCTGTAAGGCTTATCGAGCTCATCAAAGCGCAGACCGCCCAGGTGGGCTCCAGGCAAAAGTGGTACGTTTAGGCCGCGACTGCCGTTGCTGCCGCTAAAGTAGAGAGTGCCACCAGGGACGATACCTTTAAAAGCGAAGCGGCCATCCTTGTCGACCATGCCTTTTATGCTGTTGCACCACTTCTCGCACGTATACGTGAGTTGATAGTTTGAGCCCAGCAGCTTCGGATTCACCTGTCCGTCAATATCCATCAGGGGTGCCAGTTGAGGAACTGGTGGTCTTGCCGTTTCTCCTTCAATCACCTCAAATTTTCCCGTAGCGCCAAATCCGTTTCCAGGAGCGATCAGGCGAAAGCGGCATATTCCGCGGCGAAAAGCGATACGCAGGATGCCATGGCTGTCCGTCTTCGCCTTGATTGCAGGCAACCGCTCGTTGACATATTCAAATACAAGCAAGTCGGTATCAGGGAGTAGCAATACCTGACTCTCGGCAAGCGGATTGCCATCAGGACGACGAATCAGCAGTTCGATCTGTCCTTGAGGTTGTGATTCGCCTTGAGTTGCGCAAACACCTGACTCCACGAGAATGATCGTGAATGCGGCCATAAGCAAGACTCTGATCACCCAGGTGATCATCATTGGCTGGGTATACACTTTATGAACGCAGCGCATGCAGTCCAGCATAGCGGTCGCCCCGGCAATGATCACCAGGCAAAACCCTGGGATTAGATCCTAGGGTTGGCTGCCCGTTCCAGGCGTGTTTTTCTTGCTGGTAGGATTGGCTTCGTCGGTAACGACACCGCTGATGGTGGTGCTGAGAACAACCTGATTGCTCTGGCTGTAGAATGACTTGATCGGAAAACGGAGGGTCATGCCCTGGGCAATGCTTCCCACCTTAAAATAAACATTGCCACTCGATGTATCGCCGGGATAGAGGACGCGCTTTCCAAACCGGGTCTGTTCGCGGGCGCGACGATCTTCGTCGTATCCGTATCGCTTTTCGATCGGACCGAATTGTTCCTTGAACGTCTCGACTGTCGGGATGGCACCGACTGAGATACCAGCGAGCACGACATCACGTGCATCCGTGATAAACTTCTTGCCGAATGTCGTCGGTGGATGTCCGATCGCATCAAGAGCAGCCTGAGGTGCAGCGACAAGAGGGTTGGCATCTGTCGCGCCTCGCTGCAGAGTGGCATGATCGCCGTCAACGATCAGGGGAACCTGTGTTTTATTGGAAACACTAAGTCTGACGGCAAGCAATTGTTTGATACCAGGTGCGACACTAGCAATCACATCAACATTGTTCGGCACTAACTGGCTGAGCGGCAGATCAACATCTGTGGTTTTGTCCTGTAATCCATCGATAGTCAGCGCTTGTACGTTAGTGCCTGATTGATTGGCTGAGGTGGCACCGGAGAGATTTGTAGATGTGCCCAACTGTCCTGTCGACGGTGTGGCGGAATGACTGCCGCCTTGCTGATCGATAGTGCCCGGTTGGGTCAATGGCGTAGGAGCTTGATTAAAGGTCGGCTCTCGGTTCGACCGTATTCCCGGCTGCAGAGGCGAACCCATGGTGCTGCCGCCCATTGGTATCGGCGGACGCAATCCAGCGCTCGGCTGTGCTCCTGCTGGTTGAGTTGGAGACTGAGCCGGTTGGGCGTACGACGCTCCGGGATTGGCCAGGTAAAGACTGCCGATCAGACAAAAGACAAACGACTTGTTGAGGAGGAATGCGGCGCCCTGTTTGATTGAATGAAAACGATGAGAATCAGGAGCGATCCTTGATTCGGCACCCGCACCATATATAGTATCAGTATGTTTCGAAGCGTCTATATCTTCATCCTCCGGCTTGGTTTGAAATTGGCAGGGCTGAACCCCTGGGTCAGCGTATCCACGGAGATTACGCCGCAATCATGCAAGAGCTGCGCCTGAGCTTGCTGAAACTGAATCGTTGATTGCGCTTCGGTCGTGAGACTGTCGACGTAATCGCGCTGGGCCTGGATGAGCTCGAGCTGCGTTCCGACACCATTGGTCAAACGGAGCTGAGCCAGGCGCAATGCCTCGGCAGTCTGATCGATGCGCGAGCCGAGAGATTCGATGTTTCTGAATGCAGAGAGAGCATTCAAATAAGCGGCCCGCACCTGTTCGTTCACGAGCACGATTTCCTGATTCGATTGCAGAAGCGCTTGCCGGGACAAAGCGCGCAGCGACACCAAGTTTGCAGTGTTGGCCGCATATAAGTTTGGAAAGGACCAGGTTAGCGAAAATCCGGCTTGAAACGAATTGATATAGCCAGGCGAAGATCCGAAGCTCGATGTATTGGTACCGTTGACGTTGGAAGATGAGGTACCGATACCGATCGGGAAAAGGAATCCGGGTGCGGCCGCCCCTGATGTCACAAGAGTGCCGGACTGCGTGTTGGCAATCGGTGTGCCGCCGCTTGAGGCGACAATTGTTGCCGCCCCTGTGTTGGCACCAGTGGAAGCGGTTTGATCGTTGCCCGGGCTGAGGCTGGCGGTTTGACCGAGGGCGGTGTTCGAGACACTGCCGTTGCTGCCGCTGAAGCCGGCAATTTGAGTGACCTGAACGCCGGATATGTCCCTGACATTGCCGTGCGCATTCAATTGCGAATGCGCGAACTGCAGGAAGAATGACGCGTTTGGATAATAGTAAGAAGAGCCCAGCTGCACGTTGTGCGCCGCCGCTTGCCTGAAATACTCGTATTCACGCAGTTCCGGACGGCTCAGGAATGCGACGTTCAAAAGCTGCCCGACCGATGGTTTGTCCCGAATCAGCAATCGATTTTCGATCTCCATATCGGTGGGAACCAGATTCACCGTCAATGGTAAGTTGAGGGCATAGGCGAGCAAAAGAGCCGACTGGCGCGTCGCTACCTGTTGCTGAATCAGGGCTTGCTTGTCCGATGCCAGCTGCGTCTCAGCTTGCATGACATTGTATCTGGTGCCGGTGCCGGCAGCGTACAGCTGTTTCTGCTGAACAACCTGCGCCGTGGACAAATCCACGGACTTCAAACGAATCAGCAACAAATGATGGTTCAAAATCAGATTGGTGTACTTATTGTAGACGTCGAGCAAGGTATCATTGGTGGTGGCTTTCAGCGCTTCCTTCCATCCCTTTCTGCGCGCATTCTGTCCGAGAATCCAGTAAGCATAGTTACCGCCGACGAAGACGGGAATAGTGACTCGATCCGTGTATACAAAAGCCGTGGTAGAGAGATCGCCGTTCACTTCCGACCATGAGCGAGTGGCGTTCATGTTGTTGGTCGGCAGCAAAAGCGCTGAGTAGAAACCTAATTGGGCTCTCTGGTAATAGTAACTTTCGCGAGAAATGCGAATCGGGTAGCTATTCTCGCGCGCAATTGCCAGGGCCTCACCCAGGGTAATCGTTTGATTGAACCCGGCATCAAGAGCGGTTGGGCGCAGTGAAGCAATTTGAATCAAGCCGCTCAACCTGGCCGGCGCCCGCAGAACGCTGCGGTTGTACGCAGACATGTCCTGTTCGTTCGGCAGTTCCGGAGTGGTGAAATTGGGGAAAAATTGCTGGTTGGTAGTGAATGGAAGTTGTGTCGGACCGGCCGGGTTGATCGGGTTCGGACCGGCCGATTCTGCCGGCAGCGCCAGCACTGACGGTAGTATCAGAAGCATTAGAATCAGGCATATCAGTTTCATTGCTTCCTCTCCTACGGGCGATAACCTTGAAGTAATGTCGCTTTGGAGATAACGCCCATATCGTGCAAAAGTTGCGCCTGCGCATTGTTCGAGGCTATGATCGCTTGGGCTTGCGTATAAAGGGCATTGATGTAATCGCGCTCGGCCTGAATCAGCTCCAGGTTGGTGCCGTTGCCTGTTCTCAATCTCAAGTCGGCAAGACGCAGTGCCTCGGCGGAGGATTGAACACCATAAGCAGCCGTGTCGATCTGCTCGCGGGCCGACATGAGGGCTACATAATCAGACCGCACCTGCTCACGCACCAGTTGCAACTCCTGATTTGCTTGCAAAAGAGCTTGCCGAGACAATGCCCGCGCCCCGACTATGTTGGCCACGGCGCTGAAGCCGAGATTTGCCGGACCCCAGTTGAGCGAGAGGGAATTCTGCTCGGTCTGAAAAAGTCCGCCGAAGATACCGGCACCAGCCACGGTACCATTACCTCCGCCCGCTCCGTTGCCGGATGTATGCACGTGGGTTGCCGTATTACTGCTGGTGTACGAGTTCGACCATGAGAAGCTGGGATAGAGCGAGGTGGCGGCCTGTTGTACGTTTCGCGCAGCCGCGAAGCGGAAAAACTCATACTGCCTTAACTCAGGACGGCTGCGCAGCGCCGTTTGCAAATGCAATTCGATTGGTGCGCGAGGATCGACGAGCTTGAATTCGCTCAAGTACTCCTTGTCGGGAATGAGGTTTGCCGCCATCGGCATGTCGAGTGCGTAGCCCAAAAGCAGAGATGATTGCCGCGTGGCAATTTGCTGAGCCAGAAGAGCTTGCTTGTCCGAGGCCAACTGGCTTTCTGATTGAAGAACGGCAAAGCGCGTTCCGACTCCGCTGGCCAGAAGCTGCTTGTTGAGCTGCACCTGGGCGGTGGAAACTTCAACCGCCTTTGCCCGGATCTTCAAGAGAGCATGATTCAAACTGAGGTTAGTAAAGGTCGTGAAGGCGCTCAACAGCGCATCGTTTACATTGCTCTTGAACGTTTCGCGCCAACCTTTCATCCGGTAGTATTGCGAGAGCGCACTGTATACGTTTGCACCGCCCAGAAAAATAGGATAAGTGAGGCGGGGGACGAAGACGAAGGAAGTCGAGTTGGTCACCGGTTTTGTGAACACGTGCGCGCGCGTCGCCGTCATACTCATCGCGAAGTTCGGCAAGAAGTTAGCCAATTGTCCGGCAAATTGCGCTTCCTGGAAAACGACGCTCTCTCTGGCAATTTTTATGGGCAGGCTTTTGCGATAGGTGTATTCGAGGACGTCGGCGAGAGCGATTGGCTCGTTATAAGAAGCGTCCAACTGCAGAGGGCGCATGCTTTGAATTTGGATGAGCGCGCCCAATCGCAAAGGACTCATGCTCAAGGTGCTGTTCTTCTCGTGATCCGGAGGTGCATCAAGCGGATCGATGAACGTCGGTTTGTTGATTGCAGTTCCATCCGCTCCGGCAGCGGTTGAATCCGCAGGAGCGGATGCAGATGATCCGGCTTGAGAAAGATCGATCGGTTGAAATGCCGGTCGCAATGAAGGATTCGCTTCCGGCAGCGAATCTGCCTGCTGATTGGCCGCCCCGGCACTGGACTGTTGAGCCGCGGCCGGTGCCGGTGGTGCGCTCGATTGCTGCACCTGAGAAACGGCAGGAGCGTATGGTAATAAGCAAAGCGCCAGTCCCAGCACGGCAACAAGAGATCGACGCGCTACTCCGCCTTTAAGGCACGCTGATCCCTGCAATCTTCCAGAAAGAATCAATCCGAACTCTTTCGGATTAGCTAAAGAGCGAGTTCGAGAACTATCTTTCACTGCACTTAGACGAGACATTCAATAGTTATAGCACTACAAAGGTCTCTGCTTACAGCTCTTTGAGCCGAAAAGCTCGTCAAGATTAGTTAAGCTAGGACACTAGAAGCCGCTCCAAGAGCCGCTTTACAACACGAATGCACGGACCATTCTCACCGAAACAGGCCTCAGTGCAGCACCACAGGTGGTGCATAATAAGACTCAAAAAGCAAAAAACGAAGGACTATATCCTCCGTGCTTCGCCACTATAAATAGGGTCATTGAACCCTGATAACTGAATAGCAATCAAGACACTTGTCGCCTCTAACTACCTGGTTTTGAGTAGTCTATTATGACCATCTGGTAGTTATCTTTGGCATCGACCTGTGAGAACAGCAGATATCGATGTTAGCGTCTGTTGGTAGACTCTCGATAAATGCTTTCTGTCGGAAATCAACTCAGTACACAAAAGAGTCTATCCGATGTTCTCCCTAGAAAGGAGGTGATCCAGCCGCACCTTCCGGTACGGCTACCTTGTTACGACTTCGTCCCAGTCACCGGCCCTGCCTTAGGCGGCTACTTCCCAGAGGGTTAGCACACCGACTTCGGGCGTGACCAGCTCCCATGACGTGACGGGCGGTGTGTACAAGGCCCGGGAACGTATTCAACGCCACGTGCTGATTGGCGTTTACTAGCGATTCCGACTTCACGCAGGCGAGTTGCAGCCTACGATCCGAACTGAGAATGGGTTTGGCGATTCGCTCCACCTCGCGGTATTGCCTCGCATTGTCCCATCCATTGTAACACGTGTGTGGCCCAGGGCATAAGGGGCATGATGACTTGACGTCGTCCCCACCTTCCTCCGGTTTGTCACCGGCAGTCTCGCTAGAGTGCCCAGCATTACCTGATGGCAACTAACAACGGGGGTTGCGCTCGTTGCGGGACTTAACCCAACATCTCACGACACGAGCTGACGACAGCCATGCACCACCTGTCTTGAGGCTCTCCGAAGAGCACCCTCCTGTTTCCAGGAGGTTCCTCAGATGTCAAGCCCTGGTAAGGTTCTTCGCGTTGCTTCGAATTGAACCACATGTTCCACCGCTTGTGCGGGCCCCCGTCAATTCCTTTGAGTTTCAACCTTGCGGCCGTACTACTCAGGCG
>JAJPJO010000173.1 GCA_021324135.1 Pseudomonadota bacterium | reverse complement strand
CAGCGGGCTTTAGAAGTTATGTCCACGGCGCAAAGACGGTCATGGGAATGAGGAGCTTTTCGCGCATACCTACAGCGATGCCGATTAAACAAACAGCGCACGGCAATCAAATTCATTGCGAGCCGGGCTCTGCAAAACGCACCAGGCGAGCCCTTTCACAACCGTCAGTTTCATTGCAGCCCAGCCTGGATAATCAGCGCGGCAAAGCTTTCACATACCCACCTTATAAAAGCAGCGTCAATTTCGGATCATAAAAAAGGTCACGGATGGCACTTTTTTTGCTGAAAGTGGTCACATATGGCACTTTTACTCTTTGCATCCCGGCGGATTTGGGCAAGAAAAGTGACACCCATGGCACCTTCTGAGCGAAAAGTAGCCATATAAGTCACCAACAATGTTCGGCAAACGTTCGGCAAATGGTCGGCAGGGATAAATTGGCGATTCCGACCGAAACCATGATCCGGAAATCGAGCGGGCAGTCACGGCGGCGGCTCTACGGAGAGGGCGGAAGCCCGATGTCGCGTGCGATGTCGAAAAATCCCATGGGATGCATAAATACGAGCAACAAATGCGATTCTCGCTTATGATTCTAAAGCACAGGTAACCTGTGTGAGGTTGGTCATGGGAAAACGTTCCAGCGAACAATCAAAAAGACTGAAAGAGATGGAACGCCATGCCGAGCGGGCCTGGCAGGACTTGCAGGCGGCTGATTACGGCGGGGCGGCAGACTCGTTCGAGGCAGCCATTGCCATAGCCAGCGAGATGGAGGCTACGGTAAATCTGGCGGTTTATCTCGCTCGCATGGCTTTCGTCAAGCAGCAATTGGGTGATTTTCAGGCAGCCGAGAAAGCGCTCCTGGAATCCATTGATATGGCAAAATCGTGCCAGGCGTCCGAAGTCGAGACGCACAGCCGCCTCATCTTAGGCGAGCTGCTGCGAGACACCGGTCGTCTCGAGGCCTCGATCGAACAGTTCCTCGATGCCTACGATCTGGCAGCCTCTACAAAAGATGCCGCCGGCGCCGAGCTGGCTTTGTGCAATTTAGGCAGGCTTTTCCTCGACCGCGGCTGGGCAGAGCAAGCCTATTCCTGCTTTCTGGAGGCTTTGAATCAGCGCGAGGACAGCGAGCATAAAGCGGCAATACTCGGTTATCTCGGACTGTCGACAATGGAGCTCGGCAAGTTCGATCAAGCCATCACTTATTATCGAACCGCTTATTTGGAAGCCGAGTTCGAGGATGATCTGCAGCATATGTCGGTTTGCCGAGGCAGTGAGGGCAACACCCTCTTTGAAGTCGGTCAATACAAGGAGGCGCTTACCTGCTACCAGGAGGCGCTCGACCTCTCGGATCGGGCGGAGGACGCCAGGCGGCATGGCATCTGGCTGGGCAACATCGGCACAACCTGGCTCAAGCTCGGCGATGTTGATAAAGCCCTCGAATTTTCAAAACGGGCAGTGGCAATTGCCGACACTCATCAAGACCGTCAAGCACAAGCCGCACACCTCGATTCAATCGGCGATTGCTACGCGGAGTTGGGTCAGCCCGAAAAAGCAGCGGACTACTATCGCCAGGCACTGGAGTTGAGCGAGAACATTGAGGATCGGCTCGGTAAGCGGATTTACTTAGCCAATCTCGGCAAGCTGCACGAGCGCATCGGGCAATTGCAACCCGCTTTCGACTATCTGGCTCGCGCCGTCGATCTGTTCGACGAGCAAAGATCGACGATCAGAGCCGATGATTTGAAGACCAGTTTCGCTAATCGCGGCGAAGACTTGTACAAGAATGTCGTGCGCGTCTGCCTTTCGCTCGGCAAGCGGGTTGAGGCCCTGGAATATGTCGGCCGAGCCAAGTCTCGGGCGCTCCTCGATCTGCTCAATAACTCGCCGATCGATATCAATCATTTGGCGGAAAGCGACGAGTCCTTGAAAAAATTGATTTTGAAAGAACGAGAGTTGCGAGCCAAAATCGATCAATTGGAGAGAATCTTCTGGCAAGGGTCTTCCGATTCAGGACACCGCGGCGCTTCTGTAACGGCCGATCAAGCGCAGAGGGTCTACAACGAATGGCGTGATGTCGTCAATCAACTGAAGCGCTGGCATCCAAATTACGCCACGCTCGTTTCCTCGAGCACCCTCGGCTTCGATGAAATCAAATCGTTGTGGAACAAGCATCAGCTCCAAGATGAGACTGTGATCGTCGAGTACTTCTGGACTGATGAGTTTCTTCTCGCCGCCTCCGTTTCAAAAGAGCAGCCGGAGCCGGTCGTGCATATGCTGGCCGGAAGCGATGAGCGCGATGCACTCTCAATGGATGTGGAGACTTTTTTGGAAATGTCTTCCACTGAAGGGTGGGAAGTGCCGGTCTCCTTGTGCAGAAGGCTTTATGATGCCCTGCTTAAGCCGGTTATCGCCGGACTTTCTCGGAAAGCAAATCACCTGATCATCGTGCCGCATGGCAGTCTTTATCACCTGCCCTTCGCCGCCTTGCACGATGGTGACAACTTCTTGTGCTACAAGTATTCGTTCAGTTACTTACCGTCGACCAGCCTGATACCGGTTCTTTCTCGTCAGTCAGAAATTGCCGTCAAAGACAAGTATCTTGTTTCAGCGATCAGCGATTACTCCGCCACGCGCCGAGATGGGCTTGTATTCAGCTCTTCACTGCGCTCCGCCGCCGGACTTGATGATCTGAGCTACACCATGGAAGAGGCAAAATCGATTCTCGAGGTCGGAAGCAAAGCCGCCGGCGACGCCAAACTGATCACGAATGAGGAAGTGAAGCGCAGCTTCCCATCACTATTTAGCCAGTACCCGGTGGTTCACTTCGCCGGTCATGCGGTATTCAATCCGGAAGAACCAATGGCATCAGGCTTGGTGCTGTCTGACGGCACGGTTTTGACGGCCGCATCGATTCTCGAGCGCAGCTCGCTGCGCACCCAGTGCGGACGATTGCTCGTTCTTTCAGCCTGCCAGACCGGTGTCAATCTTGTCACGCCGGGCGGAGAAATTCTCGGCCTGGCGCGTGCTCTCATGTACGCCGGCATGCCCAATCTCGTGCTCAGCTTATGGGAAGTAGCAGATCGCTCGACATCCGATCTCATGCAGGAATTTCATCAGTCATGGCAAGCCGGCAAGCTGACAATCGCAGAGGCGCTTCAGCAAGCACAAAAATCAGCCGTCGAACGGGGATTACCTGTTCATGCCTGGGCGCCGTTTATTCACTTTGGAATCGATTGAGTAAAAGCGACTGAGATGATTAATCCGACTCGCTTGCCGGCGCATCGGCTTTGCCTGACGGCTCGGATTGCGGCGGGCCGTTATCTTGTTTTAGCGGCGTGCTCGTGCCACCGCCTGTAGCATCAGTTCCAGGGGCCCGCAATTTTTGTTTTCGCGAACGGCGTCGCTTGCTTCGCCTGGTCACAGGCTCTCTCACAGGCGTTTTTGATGAGATAGAGGATTCATCCAGTTTGAAGATCGCCGGAGTGAGCGGATGATGTTTCGTCTGGAAATCTCTGCGCATTTGCTCGGCAATCGTCTCCTGGTGCGTGCAGTCACTGCTCCAGGCAAATAAAACATCGCGATTAGGAATGCCTATGTAGCAGGGATTGCCGAGTTCCCGGTGCAATCGTTTTTGCACATCGGGCAATAGAATTCTTGCCGCGTCGTATCCATCCTTCAATGAAATGGCGAGATATTTGCTTTTGCCGTCTCTCGCTTCTTTGCCATCAGCATTGGGAAAACGATTCTCAGATCTTGAGAGGTTTTGCTCAAGTTCTCGTAAGCAGCGTTGGCGAGGTGATCGATGTCGGTGTGCCAGCTCTTGAGATGCGCTTCGGTAACGTATTGGAATGTGTTCTCCGAATCGATTACAAAGCCCTCCATCAACTTGCGTGAAAACGGCACCGGCTTGCAGACAATCGCCTTCTTGGTTTGATTGAGATAGCGCGAGGGAAAGATTTGCGGGCGCAAACGGTTTTTCACATCGTCCCATGCTTGAATCGGCTGCTGCTCTTGCCCGGGATGGATCTCGACCAGACTTTTCAAGAAGCGCTTGATTTGCTCGTCTTCTTTGCCGGGCTCGGTATCATGCTTGATCACTCGATACAAATTCTCCAGCGACAACTTGCCGCTGTCGGCCAGACCGACAAGCAGAGGTCGATCAGTCTTCTTCAGCTTGAGCTTCGGAAACTCCTGCGTGGCAATGACGATGACATGATCGGTGAACGCCTTGGGATCCTCAGGCTGCTTCGTGCTTTCAGCCGCCGTTTGCGCAGCTGAGCGGTGCGCATTGAAGAGGAGGGCGGAGCCAAGAGAGGAGAGGAGAAACAAACAAATCAGGATGATGCGAGCCACATTCGATGCTCTGCCAAAGGCGCCGCCGACCGCCTGCCCGACCGCATTGAACAATGTCGAGGGTCGGGCGTTCTCGCCGTTGAATGCCGCTTTCAGTGAACGATGAAATCGATCGCGCATAACCGATGCTAAGCAGGGACCCCAGCTATTGTTCCATTCTCGAGCCGGCTAAGGCACTGGAAAGCTGAATATTGTAACGCATTGTGCCAGCGCCGATATGCAACCAACGGGCGTGAGAGGCAAGTCAAGTAATGCGCCTTGCAGAGCAAATTTCTTGCGAAGCGGTTATAGTTAATGGGTTGCCATTGAGGTATGGGAAACGACATGAAATCAGAGAAAATTTTTGCTCTTTGCCTGGCTGTTTCGCTGGCATTCGGATACGGAATGCAGGCATCGGCACAACCTGGAGGCGGTTCCTCCGGCGGTGGAAATGATGACCCGCTGGCCATTTACAGGGCCGCCGGGATCAATTCCGATCAAGAACAAGAAATTCGCCGCCTGGCCAAAGAATTCGAAGACGCACAGCGCGTCCGGCTAAAATCATTGCTTGGCTTGATGCAAGACATGAACAATTTGCAACGGCAAGCTGATCCGCCCGAGCCCGAGGTTCTAGCCAAGCAGGAAGAAATCAATAAACTTACAAATGAAATGGCGACCGAACGCGTCAAGCTCTTGCTCAAGGTGAGAAAAGTTTTGACGGCCGATCAGAAGCAAAAACTGGTGAAGATTTTGACTGAGGCGGCTAACCGAGCCAGCCAGGGCGCCCAGCAAGGAGAATAGCCACCACTGGCGGTGCAAGGAACGGATATCGTTTCTCCAATCAAAGTGCGGTCGTGATGAGCAGCTGGAACTTCACTTTAATGGCTGTTGTGGCTCTCGGAGTCACGGGCTTCTTCTGGCTGGTCAAGAACAACAAGTTCTCGGCTGTACGTCTGGCAATAGGCTTTTTCCTCCTTTTGAGCCTGGCATTCAGCATTGGCGCGCTCGCTTATTATTTCGGATACAAGGAACCCACGGACGTAAACTACACGACCATCGAAGGCAAACTGAAGGAATACAAGGACGGAGTCGATCGCTACGAGTATCCGTTCTTCGACGTGTACTTGGCGGATCGCAAGCCGCGTTTTCGCATCGACCGAAATCCATATGAGTATTTCAAGAAGGCTGACTTCATCAAAGATCTGCACGCCGGTGTGCCTTTATCGATAAAGGTCGAGACAAACGATCTCGAGCATCCCGTCACACCAAGAAACGATCCTCAAGAAACCGTCTGGGTTGCAGCGCTGAACTCGCAGGGCAAAGACTATCTGAGCCCGAACTGGCGCGCTCAATTCGTCGAGAAGAACAAGGCGGCCTGTCTTCCACTGGGTATATTCTTTGGCCTCTGTTCTTGCTACTGGATATACCTGTGCTTTTGCAGCGATGAGAAGATTTCCCAGATGCTCTCACAGTACAAGAGCAAAATGGGGAAGTAGACTCTTTGCACACGAGGCGATCGCAATCGTAGATTAAACCTGGGCTTTTGGCCCAGTTTAGCCATTGCCAATTGTAACGGTCTGAGAATATACTTAGCTTGCGTTTGCGGGGACCGCGATGGCCATTAGCCATACAAACTCCATTGGCTTTGCGCCGAGTATGAATGATGCCGAGCATGGCGTCGTCGTGGCCGACCGTGTGGCAATTCCGGCGGAGAAAGGCGATGCGCATCTCCAATTGAGCGCGGCTTGTACTGCTGAGCCTCGCGCAGGAGCGATTGCCATAATCGGCGCCGGCAATGCAGCCCGCTCTCTGGCTTGTTATCTGGCAAGACAGGGTTATTCCTCGCAGCTGCTTGTTCGCTCACCACATAAGGTGACCGCTTTGATGGAGCGGCTCCGCATTACAAGCCGCGGTCAGCTCGAAGGCGAATTCGAGATCAGTAAAGTCTCCGACGATATCGAATCGACATTGAATAAGTGCCGCACCGTATTTGTTGCCACCACCACTGATGCCTATCGCGAAATAGCTTTTCGCCTTGCGCCGCACCTGACACCCGATCATGAGGTGATTCTCTTCTCCAGCAAGTTCGCCGGTGCTGTCGAGTTCAAAAATGTTCTTTCAATGGCAATCAGCGATCTGCCTAAGATTGTCGAGACGGATGCCATTTTTGCCAGCCGCATACAAGAAGACGATTCCATCTGGATTCGAGGCATAAAGAAATGGACGCTCTATTCATCATGGAATTGCACGGAAACAGAACGAACCGCTGAGAGCATTCTGCGTTTCTTCCCCGAGTTGGGCCGGGCCGACAACATAATACAGCGCGGGCTTACCGATTTCGGCGCCCTGGCTCACCCGATCACGATGATTGCCAATATGAATTCGGTCGACCGAAACACGGGTTTTCTTTTTTACTATGAGGGCTTCACCGAGAAGACAATCATTTTGATGGAGAGATTGGAAGAAGAATTTTGCGCCCTGGCGGAGGCTTTCAACACATCGCTGATTCCCATGAAGGAACTGCTTAATCAGTACTATGGCTGCAATACAAAAAGCCTTCTGGAGGCGATGAGAACGGTTCCCAACTACAGCGTCAGCAAAGCTCCTGGAACTCTCGCTCACCGTTTCATCGAAGAGGATGTGGCATCATCAATGGTGCCAATGCAGCAGCTGGCACGCAAGGCTCGGGTGAAAACGCCGATCATCGATTCTATAATAAACATATCCGCTGCGCTTCTCGGCAGAGATTTCAGCACGGAAGGCAGAAGTCTGGCGAAGCTCGGATGGGACCACATGAGTCATGAGGAGATATTGCAGTCGATCCATGCATGATGCGAAATCGCAATGTAGCAACAGCCCAACGACAGTCGACAGTCTGCAAACAAATCCAGCCGCTCAATCTTCCAATCGCTTCAAGGTTCTGTCTTCGATTTGCATAATCGTTTCCATCGTGGCGGCGTCGATCGAGCCCATCGTCGTGAAGCTCGGGTTTGAACGGCAACTGCTTCCGCTTCACCTCTTTTTGGTGAAGACCGTGGTAGGGGCAATCTTCATTCTGCCCTTGACCCGAACATTTCGCTGGATTGGTTTCAAGCCGCTTCTTCGTATCACTTATCTATCTTTGCTGCTCCTCTCAACGAGCGCCCTCTGCATATTCGCGCTTGAAAAACTCTCAGCCGTTCTGGTGATAACGATAATAACCACGACTCCGGCATTCGTTGCCGTTTGCAACCAGATTCTCGGCCGCGATCAACTGACGCCCAAGTTCTGGACCGGCTTTTGCTTATGTTTTCTCGGCGTGTGCCTTGGCCTCGACTGGTCGAATATATATATGAGCGCTTTCGGCTTTGCCCTCATATTTGGTGCGGTCGCGACATCAACCACTTATCGCGTCACAATGGAGGCGGCTGTCGCCCGCGACTTCACGCCGGCTCTGGCGTCCACCTACATGTTCATAATCAACGGATTGTTGGTATCGTGCCTGGTGCTGCCCTTCGCCGGTCCAATTCCGGCGCATGCCTGGCATTTCGGAATATGGATGGGCTTCGTATCTGCTTGTGCGAACGTAGCCTTTGTTTATGCCATCAGTCTTCTTGGCTCGACGCGCGTCTCAATCATAAACATACTGCAGCGCCCGGCAATCATCATTGCCGCTGCCCTGATCTTGAAAGAGCCGATCACATTCCAGCAAGGCATCGGCGTTGCGCTCGTGCTTTTCGGCGTTCAATTGGCGCAATCGGTAAAACGCAAAGGCAGCAGCGCCAAATAATGCAAAGTGGCGAAATTTTCCGAGAAATCAATTTTGCTTGCCGATCCGACCGGAATCGAAATTCTCCAGAAGTTGCGAATCGGCATGCCGAGCGCCTGGACAATAATAGACCGGATCACGCCGGCGTGAGTGACGAGGGCGATTTTCTTTCCTTCATTTTCTTTGATAATAGCCGGCAGGCGATTGCGAATACGCTCGAAGAGATCCGATATCGACTCACCGCCGGGAGGCGCATGACAAATCGGATCGCTGCTCCACAGCTTATACGCCTCGGGCTCATTTTTTTTCACGTCCAGGTAGGTCCGCCCTTCCCAATCGCCTACACTCCATTCATTGAAGCCGTCGATCGGCTGCGCCGGCAGACCGATTGCGCCCTCAAGAATTTTTGCCGTGCTCACCACTCTTTGCGCCGTGCTGCATAGCAAAACATCAGGCGACTGCTCCTTCAACCAGTGCCCGAGTTCCCTGGCTTGCGCCAGACCGGATTCGGTCAACTCCACGTGCGGATCGTTGTAGAGCTTTCCCTTTTCTGTTTCTTCTGTGTGTCCGTGCCTCATCAAAATTATTGTGGTCACGGTTTCCAGCGGATGGAGAAGTTCGCTCAACTGCTGCTATCCTCGTCAACGACACAGGCTCGCGCACTCAAAAGCGAGTCCGCGTTCGCTGGTTTTTGTAACCCGTAAACGCCGACGATGTCCAGAAGTTTTTTGACCTGTGACGATCTGAGCGGCTTCACGCCGCCTAACATGTGAGCCACCAGCATGGTTTCAGCATGATGCTCCAACGTTTCCAATTTGTAATACGCATCCCATATATCTTTGCCAAGCGCAAGAGCGCCATGATGGTCAAGCACGATAGCATCGTATCTGGTGACCAGTTGACTGATGCTCTCGGAAACCTCCTCGGTGCTTGGTGTCGCATATGGTGCTACGGCTACTGTGCCCAGGGTGCACACGACCTCGGGCAGAACACACTTGCCGAGATCGACGCCCGCCACCGTGAAACCGACCGCCACTGTCGGATGGCAATGAACAACTGCTTTGACATCCGGGCGATGTTTGTAAACCGTCAAATGCATCTCCAGCTCGGTGGAGGGTCGCCCCGACTGACCCGGCTCAGGCACGCCATGCCCATCTGTTACAACCAGATCGCTTTCACGCAGCCTTCCTTTGCAACTTCCCGACGGAGTTGTCAAAATGCGGTCGTCTTCCAGACGGATGCTGAAATTGCCTTCCGTGCCGCAAATATAGCGCCTCTGGTAGCACAGATGGGCGACCTCGACGAGTTCTTGCCTTTCTCTTCTTCCCTCAGGAACGCTCATTTCTGCTCGCCGCTGCCTCCACGCCTGGAATGATCTCGAAACGACGCGCGACACCCGAATTCGTCACGAGTACCTGATAAAGCTTCAGACTTAGGTTTTCGTTCTCTAACAATTTAAAAGTGAACAAACCTTTATGCATGTCATCCATATATATTGGTTGCGGGTTCCCGCCACTTGGGCGTTTAGGGGAAGGCGAATTACCTGGTTGCAATTGTCAAGTATGTTGTAGAATCGCCTACGTTCAAACCAAGCAGCTTGTTCCGGACACTGCCTCGCTTTTGAACTCACTCGGCAGCTGCTCACTCCAGACTCGGTCCACGGAGACTCAGTCGGAACCCGAACAGTAAATCAGATTTGTCCGGTGCGCTGCCAGTCCTTTATCGTTTTGCCAGGTTAATAGCCTCACAGCAACGATAATGAGGAGCTTCTAGACAATCAGACAATTAGTTTTTTTGGACTGAAACTTTTGGACTGGATGAGACTGTAAAGAGGGGTCACACATGCGTTGTCCAGCGTGTAGTCAGAGAAATTCCGTAGCAGCAAGAGCGTGCACATTTTGCGGGCAGAAGATTAAGCGAAAGCCGATTGCTCTGCCGGTCAAAATCGGCGCGGGCGTAGTTGCCGTCGCGGCTGTTGTGGGCCTGGCGTCGGCAGTGACGTCGGCAATAAAACCGAGCAATGATCCGGGCGAACTGAGGCAAGTAGCGCAGCGCATGGCTGCCGGTCCGAAGAATGCTGATGAAGCGCATTTGATGAAGGCTAACCTCGACGGTGCCGTGGTGAAGTTTTTGCAGAGATACGGCGAGCTCAAGTCAGCCGATCTTTTGACGAAGCTGCAAGCCGAATTGCCGACCTCCACATTCGAGGCCGCTGTTTTCGATTTGCCCAAAGGCATCAAGTTAGTGGAAGTCGACTGCGTGTTGCAGCCGTCTGATTACTTGATCGTTCCCGGCCAATCAGGAAGAGTAGTTTCCAAAGCGCCGGGCATCAGTGTTTTCGATGATGCGCGATTTGTGCCGGGAGAAAACGGCGAGCAGTATCTGGTTTTATTAGGACATACATCAGGTGATGGTGTCCGCGAAACGCAAGTGCGCGCGCTGGCAATATCGCCCAAGGGTGAAGTTGAGGATAAGTCGGCTAGTGTCCTCCCGCAAAATGTCAAAGGCACCGGCACGGCCTCATTTATCGGCACCACATTTGATGTCAAACTGGATCGAGCATTGCTTTCCAGCGCCAGGGAGCAAGGTCTTTTTGCAAGCAATCTGCCTTTCAAAGATGAAACATCGCCGATGACATTGTCCTTCAAAAACGGTCACTACGTGGCGCGTGGGTCATTGGGCTCCGGTGAGTTTGCCGCACTGTATGCGGTGGCATCGGCTCTGGTGAATCCTGCCGAAACCGATTCATATAAGCAATATCTTTCGCCTGAGGCACAAAAGACCCTGCGAAACAGCCTGGCGAAAAACGCCATAGCCGCGCCCGGCGCCTTCAAGCTCTGCAAGGCACCTGATGCATCGAGCAAGCGTTCACGTAAACGCCGCCAGTCCGAAGGAAACAGCAATTATGTGCTCGTATCCTCTAACAGAGCTTTCGCAGTCGGTTTGATGAAGAGCGGCAGATGGTCGGTGACCAGCTTAAAGGAAACCAGCGTTCCCGCCAAGATGGAAGCCCTCACCGCCAGCGAGACGCCGCCCACGTCCATGGCTGTTGCAGCAGGCAGCACCGGCGCACCGAGCAATGCTGCGTCAAGCACCACCGCGCCAAGCACTAACGCGTCAAGCGCCGCCGCGTCCAGCTCTGCCGCAGCGAGCAGTGCCACCGCCTCTGGTACCAACGGGAACAACATGACGGCTGGCACGAATCCAACCGCAACCACGTCGTCTGCGCCGCCTGCGAAGATTGTCGAGCGAACCTCGAGCAAGACGGCACCCGTATCGGTGCCAGTCGCTCAAACAACGCCTCAATCAGCGCCCGAGAAAGAGCATAAGAAAACCCGTGCCGAGCTGCGAGAAGAAGCTCGCGAACAGAAAAGACTTGCTCGCGAGGAGAAGAGAAAAGAGCGCGAAGAACAATTAGCGAAAGCAGAGCATGAGAAAAGCACATCCAGGGAGCGCACCGCTGGTGGTGCTTCCGCGGAGAGCGCCCGCAGCGTTACGATGCGATCAGGTCCCGGGCGGCGCTACGGACATATTATGAATATATCGCGCGGCGAGCCGGTGCGAATCCTGGCAGAGAATGATTTATGGTACAAGATCGCTGCCGAGGGAAAAGAAGGCTGGGTGTATAAGAGCTACATTCACCGCAGCAACAAAGTGGCGCACGCCACCGCCGATGCAACCACCAGCTCAAAAGAAAAATCTGCGGAGAAGAAGAGCCGCACTGCTCACAAGACGGACAGACAAGAAGAGAAGAAGGTGAAGGTCGCTCTGAAACCGGAGAGGACAGAGAAGAAGTCCGACAGAGCTGAGAAGAAAAAAGCCGAGAGAATTGCCAGGGCGGAGAAGAAGAGTTCGAAGCGGCAAATCTCCAGCAGCAAAGTAAGCCACGCAGCAGACAGCGTTGACGAGCCGACTTTCGTTCCCTAAGAGCCTGTCGGAGACCGACAGACTCCTGAGCACGAAGCTGATCTTAGTGAACGCGATAGGCTCGATGGGCTCGATGAGCTCAATGGGCTCGATGGGCTCGATGGGCTCGATGAGCTCAATGCGCTCAATGGGCTCGATGGGCTCAATGCGCCCGATGGGCTCTATTCACCCGCCGGCTTCTGCTACCAGCCGGATGAATGCATCCGCCACCTGCTCTTCGAAGAAATAGTCGTGCGCGCCTATAAATTTCATCGGTTGTCCGCCGAACTGGCTTTTGAATTGCGAGAAACGAGCATATTGATGCTCGGGCGAGCGGAACTGGTCGAAGCCGTAGAAATCATATATGGTGCAGCCTAAATCTTTCGCCCTCTGCATGGCGGACCATTGCAAAGCATAACCGCCCATCAGGTTGCGCTTCAGATTGGTTGTTCCACCGTACAGATAGGTAGCGCGTTGTCCGAACGCGACAAGCAGCATTGCCGCCAATACGTCGCCTTCATGCTCGGCAAAAAGAAAGCGGGCCATTCCACGAGCGCATAGAACCTTTGCCAACTTTTCGAAAAACTCGATGGGCTCGACTGCAAATTCATCGCGCTTGCTCGCTTGCTTTATCACTTCGTAGAAGGCGCTTACCGAGGCACTGGTCTCATCCTCGCTTATCTTCACTCCGTGCCGTTCCGCGACTTTGATGTTATACCTTCCCTTGGGCTTCATCGAGTCGAGAATATCTTGGACTGATCGAGATAAGTCGATGTACAGCGTCTCAGACGGTACGAGATCCATCGGGCCGCGAACGAACTCACGTAACAGCGGCGAAGGCGGCGGCAGCAAGCGCGGTTCTATCCGTAAGGCGATCGCGCCGATTTCACGAGCCTGCTCTTTCGCTCCCGAGATAATCAGCGCGAGCGCGCTTCTCGCCAGCCCCTCGTCGCCCCAGGGGAGAATCGGTCCTTCCGGAGCAACCAATATTCCCAATCCTTTTTTCTTGCTCGTCGTATAGAGGACGGCACCGCCGATGAGTTCATCCCCCGAGAAAATGCCGAGATGAAACGAAGGCACGCCCTGCGATTCTTTCACGGCTCTCCACGCCACGCTCTGCATAATACCGCCT
>JAJPJO010000146.1 GCA_021324135.1 Pseudomonadota bacterium | reverse complement strand
TTATAACAGGAATCCCCACCGTGATCCAGCCTCATTTGACCTTGTTGGGGGTCATGTACTTCTCGATGAAATCCGTGCTCACATCGCCTGACTGGAAGACGCTGTGGGATAAAACTTTTTGGTGAAACGGAATAGTCGTTTTGATTCCCGTGATCGCATATTCATCCAGAGCGCGCTGCATTCTTGAGATAGCTTCATTCCTGTCCTTGCCCCAAACAACCAGCTTGCTGACCAACGAATCATAATAAGGTGGAATCGTGTAGCCCGGATAGCAATGACTGTCGACTCGCACGCCCGGTCCGCCGGGCGCGACATATGCATCTATTCGTCCGGGTGAGGGCAGGAAGTTTCGATCTGAATCTTCGGCGTTAACTCGACATTCGATCGAGTGCCCTGTAAATCGCAAATCCTCTTGCTTGAGCGAAAGCTTTTCACCTGAGGCAACGCGGATCTGTTCCTTAATAAGGTCTACACCGGTAATCATTTCGGTCACCGGGTGCTCGACTTGAATGCGCGTGTTCATTTCCATGAAGTAAAACTTGTTGTCGGCGAAAATGAATTCGACCGTTCCGGCACCTTCATAATCGATCTCGCGGGCAGCCAGAACGGCTGCCGATCCCATCTTCTCGCGCATCTCCGGAGTAAGAGCCGGGCTCGGCGATTCTTCGATCAATTTTTGATGGCGGCGCTGCACCGAACAGTCGCGTTCGCCAAGGTGGATGCAATTGCCGTGGCTGTCGGCCATGACCTGAATTTCAACGTGCCTGATCGGTTTTAGATACTTCTCGATGTAGATGCCGGCATCGCCGAATGCAGCCGAAGCTTCACTGCGTGCAGATGAGATGGCATTGGCCAACTGGCTTTTGTTTTGCGCGACGCGCATACCGCGACCGCCTCCACCGGCGGTTGTTTTAATAATTACCGGGTAGCCGATTTCTTCTGCCAGCTTGAAGGCTTCCGCTTCATCCTCAATCAATCCATCGCTGCCGGGAACGACAGGAACGCCTGCCCTCTTCATGGTTTCGCGTGCCGACGATTTATCCCCCATGGACGTGATCGCCTCAACACTCGGGCCGATGAATTTTATTCTGTGATCTCGGCAGATCTCAGCAAAGTGTGCGTTTTCAGAAAGAAATCCATAACCTGGATGGATAGCATCGGCGCCGGTTACGACTGCCGTGCTTATCAAGGCCGGGATGTGCAGATAGCTCCGCTGTGATGCCGGCGGCCCGATGCAAAAGCTTTCATCGGCGAGTTTCACATGCAATGACTCTGCATCCGCTTGCGAGTAAACAGCC
Organism: Pseudomonadota bacterium; assembly: GCA_021324135.1. Lineage (GTDB taxonomy): Bacteria > Cyanobacteriota > Vampirovibrionia > Obscuribacterales > Obscuribacteraceae > JAJPJO01. The sequence goes on along the minus strand of JAJPJO010000146.1, from coordinate 9,092 downwards.
ACCGTGGTGATTCCCATTTCTCTGCAAGCACGAATTACCCTGAGCGCGATTTCGCCTCGATTTGCAATTAAGACCTTCTCAATCATGTGCCAGCGCGCTTATCCTTTCGGATCGACCAGGAATAGGGGTTGTCCATACTCAACAGTGGTGCCGTTGTCGACAAGAACTTTCATGATCTTGCCGCTCACTTCAGAGGGCATGTCGTTCATCAGTTTCATCGCTTCGATGATGCAAACCGTTTGACCGATTGTAACTCGGTCGCCTACTTGAACGAAGGGCGGCGATTCAGGCGAGGGCGATCGGTAAAAGGTTCCGACCATCGGAGAGGTAATCTCCACATAGCCGTTCTTCTCCTCGGCTCTGAGTTCGGTGTGCACCGGCTCGCTGCGAACCGGCTCAACATGAGGAGGCGCCGACTTAGGGAAAGAGGGTGCGGGAGTATTGGGCGACATCTCCGTTTTGATCATGATCGGCTTCGGCGAGCTCTCATGTGCAACCGCAGGCGGTGACTTCTTCACGGTGATGCGCTGGTCGCCAAATTCGATAGTCAGCTCAGTCACATCAGTAGAGCTAACTACCGTGAGAAGTTCTCGAATCTGCTCAAGATCGATTTTCACTTGCAAACCTCAAACTCTAGTTACGTACTTGCGTGTGCGTGTGTCCACTTTGACTCTATCACCAACTTTGATGTGAAACGGCACCGTCACTACGGCTCCGGTTTCCAGCGTCGCCGGCTTACCGCCACCAGAGCTGGTGTCGCCCCGCTCATCCGGAGCGGTTTCAGTAATTTCGAGTTCGACCGTGTTCGGAAGCTCGACGCCGATCACTCTGCCGTCGTAGCGCATTACGGTGATGCCTTCCAAGCCTTCCTTGAGAAACTCGGACTGATCGCCGATGACATTCTCCTCCAGCTCAATCTGCTCGTAGTTCGCTACATTCATCAGAGTGTAGTGCTCGCCGGATTTATAGAGGTACTGCATCTCGTCCTTTTCGATAATCGCCGTCGGCACCTTTTCCCCGGCTCTGAATGTATTTTCGAGCACGTTTCCGGTTTCGACGTTTTTCATCTTCGTACGCACGAAAGCTGACCCTTTGCCGGGCTTCACGTGCATTGCCTCGACAATCTGCCAAACACCGTTGTTGTATTGAATTGTTACGCCAGGTCTAAAATCGTTGGAGGAGATCATTACCAAAGTTCCTGTGTGCTTGTACGTCAGCCAGAGACGTTTTCGGCTCCCAGTCCCAGCTCCTGAAGACTGCTACTGAGCTGCGAGACACGACGGTCGTCAAGAGTCGACTTCCATCTCGATGTTCTCTGGACTGGGCTGATTCTAACATCAAGTTGGACTTATAGAATTGATTCTATATATGTTTACGAAGCTGAGTTTACCGCCAGGTTGCGAAGAGGCAGCCAAGCTGACTATAATCGGTTTTCTTGTCTTTCTTTTAAGAGAGGATAGACGGGTCTATTTTTAGCGTTTACATTCGCCGTTCGAAATAACAAAGCCACGACATTCAAATCATTTTCAAGTAAGGCTGCAGGTATGAGCAAAGCGAGCACCCCAGAGATGACTGACGAGGGGCAGGAACTGAAAAGCGGACCATATTCGCCTAAGGAGATCGAGGCGAAGTGGACTGAATACTGGTTCGAAAACTACTTGTTTTATCTCGATCTCGATCCGGAAAAACCGAGGTTTTCAATTGCCCTGCCGCCGCCCAATATCACAGGCAGCCTGCACATGGGGCATGCGCTCAACGGTACGCTGCAAGACGTGTTGATCCGGCTGAAGCGCATGCAGGGCTACAACGTACTCTGGCAGCCGGGCACCGATCATGCCGGCATCTCGACCCAGATGGTCGTCGAGCGCCAGTTGCGCAAAGAACACGACGAGAGAATGAAGACGGCGAGCGAGAAAAAACCATTTTCTCGCCATGAGATCGGCAGGGAAAAATTCATCGAGCATGTCTGGAAGTGGCGCAATCAATACGGCGACGCCATAATGAACCAGTACAAACGGCTCGGCGTCAGCTTCAACTGGGACCGGCTCGCTTTTACAATGGATGATTCCTACATCAAAGCGATCTATCACGCCTTCGTGATTCTGTACGCCGACGGTTTGATCTATCGGGGACATCGGGTCACTAACTGGTGTCCGCGATGCCTGACCAGTCTATCGGATCTCGAAGTCGAGCACGAGGATACAAAAGGGCATCTCTATCACATCAAGTATCCGGTGGTTGACGGCTCGGACATGCTAGTCATCGCCACGACGCGTCCTGAAACGATGTTCGGCGACGTTGCAGTGGCAGTTCATCCCGAGGACGAACGCTACAAACACCTGATCGGCAAGATGGTGCATCTGCCTCTGACAGGACGTGATTTGCAAGTTATCGCCGATGAATATGTCGATCGCGATTTCGGCACGGGCGCTCTGAAAATAACGCCGGCACATGATGCCAACGACTGGGAAGTCGGGCAGCGGCATCTCTTGCAATCACCCGTGGTGATCGATCCGCACGCCAAGATGTCGGACAACGAATTCGTTCCGGTTCAATTCCAGAAGCTCGATCGCTTCAAAGCCCGCGAAGCTGTCGTGAAAGAGTTGACGGAATACGGCTTTTTGGTCGAGATTAAGGATTACGTTCACGGCGTCGGTCACTGTGAGCGGTGCGGAACCGTGATTGAGCCGTATCTCTCCGAGCAGTGGTATCTGAGGATGAAAGAGCTTGCTCAGCCTGCAATCACAGCGGTTGAAGAGGAACGCGTTCAATTCATCCCGCCGCGTTATGCAGCGCCTTATCTCGATCGCTTACGCAATATCAAAGATTGGAACATCAGCCGCCAGCTCTGGTGGGGACACCGTATTCCGGTGTGGACTTGCTCGGAGGGTCACGAGGGCGCCTATGAAGAGGAGCCGGAACAATGCGCCAAGTGCGGCAGTACCACTTTGAGCCAGGAAGAAGATGTTCTCGACACCTGGTTCAGCTCGGCATTGTGGCCGTTCGCGACCCTTGGCTGGCCGGACAAAACAAAGGAGTTGCAATACTTCTATCCGACCACGGTGCTCTCGACGGCGCGCGAGATCATCAACCTCTGGGTGGCGCGAATGATCTTCATGAGTTTGAAATTGCTCGGAACCATTCCGTTCAAACACGTTCTTATCCATCCCGTTATTCAAACGCATGACGGCAAGCGCATGTCGAAGTCGAAGGGAAATGCCATCGATCCAATCGACATGATCGACAAGTACGGTGCTGATGCTAACCGGTTCTGGTTTGCATCCATGGGCGTCAAAGGCGATCAAGACGTGCGCTTCCGCGAAGAGAAACTCGAAGAGTACAAACGTTTCGTCAATAAATTATGGAATGCCGGCCGATTCGTCATTTCGCAATTGCAGGAATACAAGCCGCGAGCGCCTGTCGAGTCGGAGCTCAGCCTTGCCGATCGCTGGGTTCTTTATCGTTACAACGATCTTCTCGATCGCGTTCACGCCGGTTTCAACGCCTACGATTTCGATGACGTAGCCAGAGATCTCTACGAATTTATTTGGGACTATTTCTGCGACTGGTATCTGGAGATAGCTAAAATTCAATTGGCGCAAGAAGAGCAGCGCGGCGAGAAAAACGGACAGACGCGAACGGTTCTCTACACCGTTTTTGAAGGACTGATGCGAGCCCTGCATCCGATCATGCCGTTTATCACGGAGGAACTCTGGTCGCGCTTGCCGCATTCGATCGCATTTAAGGAATTGGATTCGATCATGTTTGCGCCTTATCCCAACGGCGATCCGCGCTACAAAGACGAGCAAGCCGATGCCCAGATGAGTCACATCGTGCGGGTAATAAGAGCGGTGCGCAATATTCGCCAGACCTTTGAGGTGCCTGCCAGGACGGAAGCGGAAGTATTCATCGCCGTCGATGACGAGGACGAGCGCAAGCTAGTCGAGAGCTGCGCCGACTATATCAAGAGACTGGCCAACGCGTCGCCCGTCACCATCAGTGGTGGCGGCGAAAAGCCCAGTGGTAAAGCTGCATTTGAGCTGATTTCCCATTCCACCGTTCATGTTCCGTTAGAGAAGCTCATTGATGTAGGCAAGACCCGCGAAAAATTGATGCAACGATTAACGGCAAAGGAAAAGGAGCACGCTCGAGCCAGGGAGCTTTTGGAAAATGATAGCTTCAGATCGAAGGCGCCGATTGAAAAAGTCGAGCAGCAGGAAGCCGTTCTCGCCGACCTGGAAAAACAAATGACGAGCATCAAAGCGCAACTTGCCGTGCTTGAGTCCGAGTGAAACGGGGTATAGACAATTCAAGTCGAATAGTTTTAAAGTCTACACGGCGCCCATTTTAAACTGCAACATTCAAGACCTCGAAAAGGTGTGATTATCCGAAAAGCCCGAAAAGCGGATGCTAATGCCTTTAAAGAACTCATATTGACAATGGCCGGAAATAAGAGTCCAGACGAGCTCGAAAAATTACGCGCACAGATAAGGGATTTAGAAGACCTTTTGTGTTTAAAGTCGATTGAAAATCAACAGCTCGAAAAGATCATCCATGAAGATCGCATCAGGCAAGCCAAATTGCGCGAACAAGTGGAAATGAAAGACAAAGAGTTCTCGGCGGTCTTTGAAGGATCGCATGACGCGCTCTCATTTCATGATGCCGTTGAAGGCAAGATTCTGCGCGCCAATTCGAAGGTTGCTCAACTCACCGGATATGATGTCGATCAGCTCATTGCCATCGATCTCAATCTCATCTCTAATACCGCATCTGGTATCTTCAACCAAGATTACGTCTACGAGATGAATGCCAGAGTATTTAAGGATGGCATGCAAAGACTTGAGTGGCAGGCTAAGGATATCTGCAACAATGTCTTTTGGCTGGACCTCATCCTCAAGCCGGCATTCTTCAATAATCGTCAGGTCATACTGGCCGCAGCCCGCGATATATCTGACTTTGTCGAAGCCCAGCAGAGAATTTACGAGCTCCAGCAAGAACGTGTGGCCTTAGAACATGATGCCGCCATGTACAGGCGATTGCGCTTGCTCACCGATGGTTTGCCGCAGGTAATCTGGATCGCGAATGCTGAGGGTCAAATCACATTTTGGAATTACAGATTTTTTGAGATCTCGGGTTTGCCACTATCCACAGCACTAACCGACAAATGGCATCAGCTCATACATCCTGATGATGCGCCTGGTTTCATGCGGGAATGGAAGCAATGCGTCGCCACTGGCTGCAGTTTCGAATACGACTTTCGCATGAGGAAATTGGCGGGGACAAATTCGCGCATCGTCGGCATGTACCGGTGGTACACGGTGAGAGCGGTGGCAAGATTCAACGAGCACGGAAAAGTTGCCGAATGGTACGGCACATTTAACGACTCAAAGGGTGTATCGTGACGCTGCCATTTTTAGACGTTTATCGATTGGCAGGCATAGCCGGTCGCGCTTTTTGAGGTTCTGCGTCTTCAGGAGATCCGATCTTGGGGAAATCCTCGAGTATCGCATTTGATGGGACAAATGACGCCGTGACTAGCAAATCCAACTCGACCGGATCGTACCAGTACCTTACCGGATCGATCGGCACACCCGGCGGTACGTCGCGGCTAGGCTTTGCATAAGCAGGTTCTTTATAGTTATTGTAAGTCCTTTTCTCTCCGACATATGCGCAGAGCTTATCTATCGCCCTTTTGCTGACACCATCGCAGCCGATCATGTTCAACATCTCTAAATGCCCGACTTTAAGCAGTTTTTCAGCACCCTTATCGGTGATCGCTCTATTGTCCGCGAGATTCAAATTGAAGAGATTCAATCTAGAAATCGTGTCGAGATCGGAATCATTGAGATTCAGGCGCGAGATCGAAAGAAATCTCAGCTTCGAAAAAGATTGAAGCAACGGCAGGTCCGCACCACGAATGCTTGTGCCGCCGATGCGCAATACAACCAAATTAGGCGCCTTTGCCAAACTGACGAGTGAAGCTTTGGAAATCTTTTTCGAGTCACTGAGATCGAGGCAGCGCAAATTCTTCAACTTAGATAAATATTCTACCCCCTGATCGGTTATACCTGTCGAGCGCAGCGCGACAATCTCTAAGGTCTCTGATTGAGCCAGTGTCAGCATGCCATCATCTGTAATGTGCGCGTTGCCGTTGAGAATTATCGATTTGAGTCTGGGATGGTTTGCGATCGCAACCAAAGCGCGATCGGTTATCTGGCACGGCTCGATCTCGAGCGCTTCGAGCAGCTTCACTTGAGCCAAATATTTCATATCGCTATCTGAAACATTCGGATCGGCAATAATCAAGCGGACAATACCATCATCAACCGGCCTCAAACTGCCCAGACGTTTTATTGAATTACCGTGTACATCGCCGCTGGCAATCATCCAGATCCTGTTTGAAAACGAATGTATAGAAAGTTCATCGCCTGAACCAATCTGTTGCATTCTAAAAAAACTGAACGCTCCAAAGATGCCTATAACAAGAATTACCACCGCCATGAAAATTCTAGGATGGCTCGTTATTTGCTTCATCGGCACCACATGCAGTGGCATTCTCGAGCTTTGCGGTGACGCTTCGGGCGCTCGCAATTCTTGAGCGAAAGTCGCCAGAGCCTCTGCCAGGTCGCCAATCTTAGAGTAGCGTTGAAGCGGGTCCTTGTTAAGCGCTTTAGCGACCATGTCCTCGAGTGAGGCAGGGAACTGACGTGATTCGGATACTGAATTAAGTTTGGGCGCCGTCTCCTCGATTTGCTTTGTAATGATTTCCATGTACGAGTCGCCCTGAAACGGTGTGGCGCCTGAGAGGCAGAAAAACATCAGGCATCCCATCGAGTAAACGTCTGAGCGTTCATCCACCTCCTCTCCTCGGGCCTGCTCGGGACTCATGTACAGAGGGCTACCGACGCGCGCACCAGTGGCGGTCAGGCGCTGTTCGTCGGAAGTCAACTTGGCGATTCCGAAATCGACAACCTTGGCAAGGAAACTTGAATCGCTTTGCCGCTGCAAGATAATATTCGACGGCTTCACATCACGGTGCAGCACGCCATGATTGTGGGCGTGTTGCAGTGCGGAGCAAATCTGACAAAAGATGTCGACGGACAACTCGATATCGAGCGGTCCATTCTTTCTTACCAGACTATCCAGAGTAACCCCCTCGATGAAATCCATGATCAGGAATAACTCCCCCTTGGAGGTCACTCCAAAATCAAGCACCTTCAATATATTTGAATGCTCAAGCATGGCTGCCATTCTTGCTTCATTTTGAAAACGCATTTTCGCTTCGTTTTTCAAAGTCGGCAAAAGCAGTTTTACGGCTACGGTCTTTTTGAGCACATTATCGTAAGCCCGATAGACAACGCCCATCCCGCCTTTGCCGATTCGTTCCTGAAGCTCATAGCGCGAGCTGAACTGGGGCAGAGAAAGAGCGGAATCGCTGCTCATTAGAGAAGCTCCAGCCTGAGTTGAACCCCACTACTGGTATCCTCAGATTTGCGCTGTCTGCGCGGTCGGCCCGAAGCGCTGCGTTTTGCAGAAGTCTCGTGCTCTCCATCTGGCTCGACCGCTGCTTGTGCATCCTCCTCAGGCAGCGGTTCTATGCATGCGCTGCTGTCCACTCTGGCTGAATTCAACATGGGTGAGACACGATAGAAAGTCAGTGCATCGTTGTCGAATGGCTTCAATAAACCGGTCAGTCGATCGGGATCATCATCGTTCAGCCAAACGCTTTCATCCTCAGGTCTGAGAATTGCCGGCATGCGATTGTGTATGTGTGCGATGGTATCATTGGCAGGGACAGTGATAATGGCACAGGTTCTAACGCGCTCACCCTCCGGGCTAATCCAATCGTCATAGAGTCCGGCTAAAGCAAATAATTCGCCTGTCTTCAGCTGGATTCTCAGCGGGCATTTTTTCTTATTGATCGTCATCCACTCATAGAAGCTGTCGGCTGGAATGAGGCATCTCTTGCTCTTAAATGCCGACTTGAACATGGGCTTGCCCGCCAGGGATTCGACGCGTGCATTAATCATCGGCTTCAGCAGATGCGGATCTCTTACCCAGGACGGTACAAGGCCCCACTTTACCGCTTGCAGAGTACGGACTGTCGATTTTTGCTCAGCCGGCTTCTGCTCGGCTGACTTGTGCTCATCTTGCTTCTGCTCGACTGACACTTGCTCAGTCGCTTTCTCCTCGATCACAATCGGCACCGCCTGTGATGGCGCAATGTTATATCGCGGATCCATCTCGAGCAGCAATTGCTCGATTTGAAACCGTTCCATGATCTCTGCGTGCGTATGAGCGAGCGTATATCGACCACACATGAGCGAATTCTCCCGTCTGGAAGACCATCACTATAAATTGTATAGGCATGTGAAACTGTGCCGTGGTGCTTGCTCGTAAGAATTTATCTCGATTGAGCTAAACATCAACAGCAGACGAACTGCTCCATCAACCATGCTTAGCTGATTACTTAGTTCCAGGGCTCGCGAAAGTCGTTCTTGAGCCCCTCACTCAAGCTCAATCTCTACCTGGCGAGCCTCCCGTCTCACAAAAGATGGAACCAAAATAAAGCCCATTATCATTAATCCGCGCTAATATTATGTCCACCAAAAAACTCAACCGATATCGGTTGAGTTTTGGCGCAAAGTAAGGAAGGTCCCTCAAAGGCTGTAGATGAGCTCATTTTGAGCTACTGGCAAGACCGGGTTGCTGAAGCAAGCGCCTGTCCCTCGAATCATGCATGCAAGTTTATTGAAAGGTTCTGACCACGCAAACCTGAAATACCAGACATATAGGAGGGACAATGAAATTCGTACGACTGGATTCCAGGTAAATCCCAATGACCGGTTCCTAGAGGTGCTCTATTTGATCAAAGCAATCGCGAACGCCAGGGCGGGAATTTCTCGCCTCCAGTATATTGAGACAGTTGTGCCATAAGCAAAGCATCCATGTATGATGTGATTTAGGATGTACTGTTGAGCCCGTCGTTTCGTCAATGCTTCAGGAACAACTTCAGAGCAAAAAAAAGCTGCGCAAAAGACGATCGAAGATAATTGGTGCCTGCGTGATAATTGCGCTGGCGGCGGCTATCG
>JAJPJO010000372.1 GCA_021324135.1 Pseudomonadota bacterium | reverse complement strand
TCGCCGCCGGCCGGGCCGATGCAGATGCAAGAAGCTAGATTCGAGCCCTGATCGCAGAGGTCGTAAATCGCATCAGCGAGCCACTTTTGCTGCTCGGTTGCGCAGAGAGAAGGCAAAGCCGACTTCACCGATTTCTTCAAACATGTCTGCATAGTTCGTCAGAATCTTAGCGAGCTCGGGTGAGCTACCGCCGAGCTCACGTTCCCTTGCCTTCAAATGCTCGATGGTGAGCTCGCGAGCAAGCGCGATTTTATGCTGTCCCACGAGCGCGTAGATGTAAAATTCCTCGACATCGTAGTGGTTGATTGGCGTAATTGTCGAGCCGTTCAGGGCGCGAGTCGCCTGCACGGCTCGTTTGAAATACTCCTCTGAATCAACCAGTCGCTTTTGATGATTCAACGCTGTCGCCAGCTCGGCCAGGGCATCGGGCAAATCTTGAGCCGGAGGTGATTTGCCTTTGTTTTCGAACATGGCTATCCAGAGCTTGTATTGCGTTTCTGCTGCTTGCCACTGGTGCAATGCGAATTCGAGGCGAGCGTATTCAAGGACATAGGGTGCATCCGAGTCTTTGATACCACCGTTCAACTTGCGGATTTGAAAAGCGTGCTCGAGCATGCCGGCAGCCAGAGCGCGTTGTCCTTGATCCGATTGCGGTGATCCGAGGAGCAATGCCAGTTTGTAGGCCATGGCGATAACATCATCTGCATTGGCACGAGTGCGCATTGACTCAAATGATACTAAATACAGTATCACGCTCTGATCGACGGCTCCGGAATTTAATTTGCTCTGCGCCAGGACGCTCAATTGATTCAAATCATCCTTGTTGAGTTTGATGGATTGATTTAACGAACGGCAAGTATTGACCGCGGCATCATATTGTTTCTCACGCCAGCTTCTCAATGCCTGGTTGATAGACTGGCAAACCTCCGGTTTTTTTGCCAGGCGTTTGGGGAGCTCGGATGCCTGAAAGATTGCCTTTGGATCTGAGTCTTGTCCGGATTGCATCTCGCTGTTGGCCGCCGGCACGACTGTGGGGAATCGGGCACCGGAAGGCTGGGCGTGCCCAATCAAGACGGCGGCGGCAAGGATAATTATGATTGAGAACCTGAGGCTCAAGTTGTCTCTCCACGCGGCAGCACAGAAATTGTACCCGGACGCTAAAGTTTGGAACACCGGCAATAGGGGCAAACTGATAGAAATAGCTTGCTGATTAGCTTTTCATGGATTTTTCTCAGCAGCAATCATGACAGAAAAGGTTCCTGATCTAATAGCCGGGCGGTACGAAGTCGTATCGCAGATCGGCTCGGGTGGATTTTCAGTTGTTTATAAGGCGTACGACCGCTCGCTGCAAAAGGACGTCGCCATCAAAATGCTCTTGCATACCGAGCAGATCGACGCCGAGCAGATCAGGCGTTTTCAGCAAGAGGCGAAAATTGCCAGTGGTCTTCATCACTCCAATTTGATCAGGGTGCTTGATTGCGGGGTGACGAAAAAAAACGATCCCTTTCTGGTGATGGATTATGTCGAGGGCACTTCGCTTTGTGACTACATCGAGACGAACGGACCGCTGCCGGTCAAAAAAGCAGTGCGCATATTCGTGCAGATTTGTGAAGGAATGCAGCAAGCGCACGAGCAAGGCATTCTCCACCGCGATCTGAAGACCTCCAATGTCATGCTGGTGGATGCGCAGTCCAGCTGTCCACGCGCAATCATTCTCGATTTTGGACTGGCCAAACTTGCCAAAGAAGGCCATCATGCCACCCTCACCAGACCCGGTCGATCGATTGGAACGCCTTTCTACATGAGCCCTGAGCATGCACGCGGCACCACTCTCGATAACCGATCCGATATCTATTCATTGGGCTGCATCATGTATGAAACGCTCACCGGCCATCCGCCTTTCACATGTGAAACGCTGGTAGAGACGGTCATGCTTCAGATAAACGTCCAGGCTCCCAGTTTAAGCGAAGGTCTGCCCGATGCGGATTTCCCGCCCGAACTGGAGCGCATAGTGGCTCGATCACTGGCAAAGTCTCCTGAGGATCGTTATCAATCGATGGACGATCTGAGGTGTGACTTGCTGCCTATGGCCGAGGGTATTTCACGGGACACGATGACACTGAATCCGGTGCCGGCCGTGCCGGAGAGCGTGGTGCAAAAAGCGCGACCGATGCCGGCTTTGCCACCATGGCTGGGCCGCGCCCTGCTCGGTCTGTTCTCCCTGGCGTTGCTCAGCGGCGGAGTGGTGGCGGTTTTACGCATGCTCAGTTTGGATACGGAGACAGGTCAACATCATCAGGTGGTGCGCCCTCCCTCTTCTCTGGACGATCCGTTGATGGTCGAAGATTGGAACCCCTGGCCATGGAACGAGGGCCTGACATGGTACAAAAAGTTTGGTGTCGATGACGATACCATCAAACAAGAGTCCGACAAGATAGCGAAATTTGACTACGTAAGTGTTTGGAAAGAGCCGGTCACTGATATCGGAATTGCATACTTGCAAAGGATGCCGCTCAAGGGACTCTATTTGAGGGAGTCATCCATCGACGATCAAGCGCTGCCGATGCTGGGAAGAATGAAAACGCTGGAAGCTCTTTATATAGATAAGTTGCCGCAACTGCATCAAAGCTATCTGAGATACTTGACCGGACTCTCAAAGATGAGAGTTTTGTGCATAGCCGAGGACGAGTTTGACGACGAAGCGCTGCGCTATGTCGGCGAGCTGCGATCGCTTGAGGTTCTCGATATCGATCAGAATCAGATTAGCGGCGATGGGCTCGACAATTTGAAAAATCTGCAGCACTTGCGCAAGCTGCGCATGGGCGAGAATCCTTTCCTGGCGAAAAACGCCGTATACCTGGCTAATTTCAAGGCTCTCAAGGAGCTTTATATTCGGCGCACGCACATGAACGACGCTTCAGTGATCTATCTTCTTGCTTTGCCTCTGGAGAGTTTGGATATCTCCGAAACCGATATAAGGTTGGCGGGGTTTTCGAAACTGAGGCAGATAAAGACGTTGAGGAGAGTCTATATCGGCAACGAAGACAGCCAACTTGCAAAGGCAGTGCGCCGCTCCGGTGAGCGATATCCCTTCGAGATAATCTTCGGGCATTTTACAGAGGATTCTATATCTCAATCGCCCAGCCGCAAACGGAAGGACAAACATTTGCCGCCGTCGACTTCATAGATCTCTTTGTCAAAGCCGATTCGCACAGGCGCGACGCTGGCATGTCCAGCCGACACCCGCAGGCTCTCTTGGGTAATTTCAAATTTCAAAGCTTGTTTGCGATAGCGCAAATTGAAGGTCAATTTTTTCAACACCTTAGGTAACTGCGGGTTGACCCACAACACATCGCCGCGAATAACAATGCCTGTATAGCAGCGCTCGACGATGTCGATTGTTCCGGCCATGGCTCCGATATGAACGCCTTCTCTGGTCGAGCTGGTGGTGCCGGCCTCGATGTCGAAATAGTCGCTCGACAATGCTTCGATAAAAAGATCCCAGGAATGAGGACTCAAGTCCAGGGAGCCGACCGCTAACTCGGTATCACCGGCAGTGCCCTGTTTGCTTTTCTCCTCATCGGCGTGTGCTCCTGTGCCGACAGGCAATGGCGCCTTGTAACGGTTGGCGCGTGACAGGACCCAGGCATGAGCGACTCGACTGAGCGTAGAGCTGTGGGCCGTTTGCGGCGTGTAGTATTCGATGTTCTTCTCAATCAATTCGTTTTCAAATCGATAGCCCAGCCTTTGAAAGATATCCTTCAACTCTTCAGCCGAGAAAACATAGAAAAGCATGAGGACGTCAGCTTGCTTGCAGAGCTGGTATTGATTGACGCTCATCTGCTGTTTGTCGAGGACCTCCATGAGCTTTTTGTGATCGATTCGTCCATCTTTTCTGTACGGGAATTGCTCCAACTTAGTGTAACCTTCGAACTGCTCGATAACGCCATCCTCTCTTATCGGCAGGTAGAGGTTCTTGCTCACCCGTTCCCAATGAAGCAACTCGTCATGCGAGAGGTTCAACTTCTCGGATAGCATCTGATTCTGGTCGTCGGAGAGCAAATCGAAGAGATCCAGGGCGCGGCAGATTGTCCATACGGCCATGACATTCGTGTAAGCATTGTTATCTATGCCGGGTTCTTTTGCACCCGGGTAAGCAACGTGCCACTCGTCAGGACCGACAACCTTGAGAATTTCGAATTTCCCTTTGTCTTCGTTGAACTTGGCTATGGAAGCGAAGAAGCGTGCAATCTCCAGCAAAATAGGTGCACCATATGCGGTGGTGAACTCGAGGTCTCCGGTTGCTTCATAGTGTTGCCAGATGTTATGTGCGATCGCGGCATTAACATGGATCTGCAGCCTGGTGTGATCGGGTGCCCATTGTTTGGTGCGGGGAAAATAGAGATGCGAAGGTGTCTCTTCGCGGCCATCGCTGCCGCTCTGCCATGGGAAACGGGCGCCTGCAGCGCCCAGCTCTTTTGCTAAACGCCGGGCGGCATCAAGCCGGCGGAATCGATATTTGATCATCGAGCGAGTGATTTCGGGCAAGCGCATGTTGAGGAATGGAAAGACGAACATGTCGTCCCAGAAAATGTGTCCCTGATAACCCTCACCTGTCCAGCCTCTTGCCGGTAAGCCGACGTCCAGATCGATCGAGTTTGGGCTGGCATTCTGGATCACGTGGAACATATGCAAGTGCAAAACCAGTGAGGCGGCAATTTTGGGATGCTCCTCGAAGGTCTCCAATTCCAGGTCGAGACGCTGCCATAAGCGGCGCCACGTCTTGATTTGATCTTCCACGAGCTCTTCAAATGAAGGAGCATTATTGAGCGCTTCAATGGCGGCAAATCCGGGCTCGGAGATGGCCTGGTCGCGCGATGTATAGATGGAAACGAGCTTCTGCACGTTGATTTCATTGCCGCTTGTCACCGGTACGGTTATCTCTTCTTCGACGAGCTCCCGCTCAACTTTGTGCTTGCGCACGCCTTTAGCGGACTGCCGCTCAATAGTGAGCGTGGTTCGGGCGGCCTGGCAAACCACAAGTTGGGACTGGTTGGTGCGCATCTTCAGGAACAGCAGGTTATCATCTTTGATGTCACTCTCCAGCGGCTCCAGGTGTTTCTTGCTCAGGGCGCTGAATGACTTCGTGCCGGCATTCAACACTCGTCCATCCAGAGCCGATCGAATGGTCAGCATCCCGGACCAGTTGCGCGGAATGATCTTCATCTCCAGTCCGGCGAGGTGGAAGTGATGCATGTGCACGAAGCGTTTTTCAAGCAGAGATGTCTCTCTGCCTTTGGAGTCGCGAAAATCTATAACTCGATACAGCACACCCTGACGCAAGTTCAAAGTCTGCTTATAGTCGAGCACCTCTACATTGGACAGATCAAACCATTCCTCCCGGCTGCCATTGCCCGTGGTGCTAAGCGATTTGCCTTCCGTTTCATTTTTCTCATTAGTATCGATCTTAAAGGTGAGGTATTGCCAGTTCGGCATGTTCACCAGGTCTTCATGTTCGATATCGACCCCGCCAATATTGGTGATCAGCCGATTGTATGCTCCTGCTAAGTATGTGCCCGGGTAATGGATCTCGTTCCAGGTCGACTCAGGCGCGGCCCCCCGGCTGACGAAGTAGCCGTTTCCCAGTGCGCATAGAGTTTCGCGCCGGCCCTCCAGATCGGGATTGAGGTCTTTGTAAGTCAATAACCAATCCTTCTCGGCGGAAGCCAGGTCGACTTGTTTGCGCCTGGCTTTATGAGCAATCTGGTGTTTTTGTCCGCCATTCTCGACCTCGACTTCGGCAAGATCATCGACCACCACCGTCGCCCCATGCTCCTTGAGAATCTGGCGATGATTGTTGTGATTCAAACCGATGACCAGGGCAAACTTTCCATTTTTGCCGGCCTCGACGCCGGCGGCGGCATCTTCAACTATTGCGGCTCGATCCGGATTGGCCGAGAGAGTTTCGGCTGCCTTGAGGAAAACATCAGGAGCCGGTTTGCCTCGCAAGCCTAGATGATGCGCGTCCTTGCCATCGATAATCGTGTCGAATATCTCCAGCAGATGAGCCGATTTGAGCACACTTCTGCCATTGTTGCTCGCGGTTATGACACCGACTTTGATACCGTTTGTCTTCAGCGCCTTGATGAAATCGACGGTTGTATCGTACGGCTCGACCCCCTCTTCCTTCAAATGTTTCAAGAAAATTCTGTTCTTCATATTGCCGATGGCGCAAACAGTCTTGAAGCTCGGCTTGTCATCGGCCCGCCCCCACGGCAGGTTGATGTTTCGCGATTCAAGAAAGCTTTGAACACCGTCGTAGCGCGGCTTGCCATCAACATAAGTGCGGTACTCGCTGTCGATATCGAAGGGCTTGAAACCATCTCCCTGGCGTTCTTTCAGGAACTTATCGAACACCTCTTTCCAGGCTCGGGCATGAACCGTGGCCGTCCTGGTAACCACGCCATCCATATCAAAAATTACAGCATCTAGTTGGTCCGGAGAAATCGTCAGAGAACGGTGCGGTTTGTCTGTCATAGTTACACACTGCTGTTAACCTACCGATCAAAAGATTGCCTTGATCTGCTTTCATATGGACAGGAAGAGGGCAATTTAGTTCCATTTCGCCAGTGTTACGGCTTGCCGCAATGAGCGCGAAAGCTTTGCTTGCCCGATCAATGTTTCAAATAGCTACATGTAGCCCGTAATTGCGCCGAAAATGCTCGCTCTGCACTATGCTTTTTCATCACCAATCAGAGGTATTTATTGTTATGAAACGAAAAGCAAGCGCCGAATGGCAAAAGGGTCTAAAGGACGGCAAAGGCACGATCAGCACTGACAGCGGCGTGCTCGACAAAACGCAATATAGCTTCAGCACCCGTTTTGAAGAGGGCCGCGGCACTAACCCTGAGGAGCTGATTGCAGCTGCTCATGCCGGTTGTTTCTCGATGGCACTTTCGGCTCAGTTGGGCAATGCCGGTCTCACGCCGGAGCGAGTCAACACCACAGCCACGGTTACGCTTGAAAAATTAGACTCGGGCTTCGCCGTTACTGAAGTTCATCTGGAAGTAGCCGCCCACGTGCCAGGCGCCAGCATCGAGCAATTCAACACGGCGGCTGAAAACGCCAAAACCGGCTGCCCGATATCGAAGCTGCTGAACACCAAAATAACGATGAACGCCAAATTAGAAGCCATCTCCGGCGCCAAGGCGTAAACCGATAGAGACTGATCGCCCATAGAGACTAGGACATGCCAAAACCAACAAGCGCAAGCATTATCGGCTTCGGACGTTTCGGTCAATTATGGGCTTCAATACTGAAAGACGATTTCGATCTTTGTGTCTATGATACCAGGGATGATATCGTCGAGCGGGCGGGCGAACTGACGGTTCGCCCCGCCTCTTTAAGCGAGGCTCTCTCCGCTGAAGTGATTTTTTATTGCCTGCCGATCTCTATGTTCGAGCAGGCGATTGCCAATCATGTGTCAATTTTCAAGAATTCAGGAGCAACGCAGAAGACGTTAATCGATGTCTTATCGGTTAAGGTGCATCCCAGGGAAGTGTTCGAGCGATATCTGCCGGCCGATTTCCAGGCCCTCTTGACCCATCCCATGTTTGGTCCGGACAGCGTCAAGTTGCGCGGCTTGAAAGATCAGACGATTGTCCTCGACAAATTCCGGCTCAACGACGAGACTTTTTCTTTCTGGAGCGATTATTTTAAGAGCAAAGGATTGAATGTTCTGCAAATGTCGGCAGACGATCACGATCGTTTTGCCGCCGAGAGTCAGGGAGTGACGCATTTCGTCGGGCGCATACTTGATGAATTCGGATTCGAGCCCACTGCCATCGATACGCTGGGCGCTCAAAAATTGCATGAGATAAAAACGCAAGTATGCAACGATTCGTGGCAGCTGTTCGTGGACCTGCAGACGTACAATCCATACACGCGCTCGATGAGAGTGAAGTTGTCGGATGCGCAATCAAAAGTGTTTAACAAGCTCCTGCCCAATAGAATTTATAAGGATCGGCTTGTGGTGGGGATTCAAGGCGGGCGGGGCAGCTTCAATGAAGAGGCGGCTCGCTATTACATGAGTCGCACTCCGGATGTTCCATATGAGCTGAGGTATCTGCATACTACTGAGAACGTGCTGCGCGCCCTGCATGAAGGCGCGGTCGACCGCGGACAATTTGCCATTCACAATTCGCTTGGCGGTATTGTAACCGAGACGGTTCAGGCGACGGCTCGCTACTCATACGACATCATCGAGGAGTTTGCCATCAAGATTTCACATGCGCTCATGATCAGGCGTGATGCTGATTTCAGCCTGGTGGATACCATAATGACTCACCCGCAAGTGTTGCGGCAGTGCCGCACTAATCTGGAGAAGAAGTACAGCAAGTTGAATAAGACGAGCGGCGAGGGTGAGATGGTTGATCATGCAAAAGTGGCTGAATTGCTGGCTGGAGGCCAGCTCCCTGCCAACGTTGCCACCATGGGAAGCAAAGTTCTGGCAGAAATTCACGGCTTGAAGATTGTCGAGGAGAATCTGCAAGATCTCGATGAAAACTTCACAAGCTTTCTCTGGGTCCAGCGTCCGGCTTGATTGATTTCGGCGTTCGCCACGCTTAGGCCGGAGGACCCCAGATCGTCTCGAGCTCTCCCATTTGACGCATGATCATATTCTTCTTGCGTTTGTCAGCGCATGATGAGGCTTCCGATGATAAGCGCCACCATCTACGGTGCGCGATGCGGCGCGATTTGTTGGCCTCGCTGACGCAAACCTCGCACAAACGATCGATGAATTGTTTGGCTTCCAGGGCGTCTTCATCGTTCTTGCTCGCCGATAATTCTTTATACGATTTGAAGTCATCCGGAGTTATTTCGTTTCGTCCCTCCGCCGAGCACCATCTCAGGCTCAACAAAATCGTTTTGTCTATCTTGTCCAGCGGGGAGCGCATAATGTCGGATTGGCGCTTCGAGTTAAGTGGACAGAACTCGACGCATCCGCGCTCCGGCCAGTGCTCAGCTGTTTCGACAGGAGTGTCCGAGAATTCTTGATAAATCAGGAAGTATCCCGGAAATGATGTAATCAGCACGTTGAATAAGTCATTGCGGATCAATTGCCAGGTCTCGGCGGAAAGGAACTTGCTCAGTTCATTGAGAGTGCCACCAAATGCGAGGTCAATGGTCGCGATTGAATTCAAAAGCCGGTTGAGATGCGGAGTTTCACCGGCGCGCAACTGCCGCCAGTAAACACTGACCTCGTCCAGAGTCATTGAATTTCGGCGATCGTTGGTTGCCATGGCAGCTCACCGCTGAACACTCACTTTCTATATTCCCCGAAATCGCATGGGCGAAACCGAAGCGGCGAGCAGGCTTTCAGCCATAAGAGAAACCGCCGGTAGATCACGAGATCTGCCGGCGGCTCATCAAGCATGTCGGGCTAAAACCAGTCCAGATGCCTCTTTTGAAGCAATCTTTTAGAGCATTGCCTGCTCTATGTCCCTGATATCCAATCTTACTTTTTGGATATCCTGGCACGTGTAGTTCAAGTCTTTGTGTAATTGGTCAAGACGTTGATCGAACTGCTTATTATCATTGCGGTGCTCGAGGTCATCGATGTTTTTCTCGATGGAATCCTTTGATTTCAAAAGGCTCGACTCTTTGCTAACCAGAGCCTGACGTCTTATTGAGAGGCTTCTGTATGTCGAAGAATCGACGAGCGCGGAGGCCGGCGTCTGAAACATTGCCAGACTGGTCAACCCGATCATTATCATTACGACTAACTTTTTCATAGTGTCCTTTCCTCCTTTGGTTGCTTTCACTTCCTCAGGTATGGGGAAAGGATAACAATTAAATTGGCATTGCAAAAGTGCCACTTTTGTGTTTTAATACCAGTCCACTTAACAATGAAGGCCGGCCGGCATTGTTATGTATGGCCCAGTGGGCGGGCAATGGCTGGCTGTCGAGGTCCCCAGGCATGGATCTTTTGATCAATATAGATTCGGCATCTGCCGCTCCGTTACACAGACAGATTTATGACGAGGTACGCAGGGCTATACTTTCCGGGCGTCTTGCCAAGGGTAAGCGGGTGCCATCCACCCGCGAAATGGCTAAGATGCTTGGCGTTTCTCGAGCCACCGTCACGCTGGCTTTTGAATATCTGCTCAGCGAGGGGTACTTTCAGACATATAAAGGATCGGGCACCTACGTTTCAAAGCACCTGCCCGATGAGCTGACTTACGTTTCCGAGGAACTGGCGGAGGAGGCCCATCACCTGGCGGAGGAGGCGTTTGAGCAAATCGGCTCCTCGGGTGCCTTTCCCGCCCCTGAAACATCGGGTGCCTTTCCGGTAATTGAACCTGCACTCACTCCAGCACCTGAGGGTCAAAAGCGACGAAGGGGCCGGAAGCTGTCTTTGTATGGAATGTCGTTGCGGTCTCGCGATTGGCTCGGCTTCCCTGATGATGAGCCGGAAATTCAATTTGCCTTCGGGCGCCCGGACCTGGATGAATTTCCGATGCGCGTGTGGAATCAGCTGATGAACAAGCGTTGCCGGCAGAGAAAGCTGGACTTACTCGACTGCCCGACAAAAGCAGCCGGCTATGAGCCGCTCAGGAAAGCAATCTCGAGGTACATAGCCCGAGCCCGAGCAGTGATCTGCGATCCCGAGCAGGTGATTATCGTCAATGGATCGCAGCAGGCTCTCGATTTAGTCAACCGCGTCCTGGTCGATCCAGGTGATCTCGTCGGCATCGAGGAGCCGGGCTATATAGGCGCGCAGAAAGCCTTTCAGGCGCAGGGTGCCAGACTGATTCCAGCCTATGTGGACAAAAACGGCGTGCGAGTCGATTATCTCAAAGCGCGCCTGGGTAAAGACGGCGACAAACTGAAGGTCCTCTATGTCACTCCATCTCATCAGTATCCAACTGGCGTGGTCATGTCGCTTCCCCGTCGCCTTGAGCTTCTAACCTGGGCCAAGCGCGAGGGAACGATCATTGTAGAGGATGATTATGACAGCGAGTATCGCTACAGCGGCAAGCCCATGCCGGCGCTGGCTGGTATCGACGATGGTGGCACGGTCATTTATGTGGGCACCTTTTCGAAAGTGTTGCTTCCGGCTCTGCGCCTTGGCTATTTAGTGGTGCCAAAAGATCTGGTGGGCGTTTTCTCCCGAGCAAAATGGTTGGCTGATCGACACTCATCGCTATTGCAGCAACAAGTTCTCGCGGACTTCATTTTGCAGGGACATCTATCGAAGCACGTTCGCCGAATGCGGGCTATTTATCAGGAAAGACGCAAGCTCGTTATCGAGTGCTTGAAGGGATTGTTCGAAGACGATGTCACCATATATGGTGAGAATGCCGGCATCAATATTTTGTTGCGCCTGAAAACCGACCTTGCCGACGACGAGATTGTCGCTCGCGCGCGGCGCCTGGGTGTCGGCGTTGTGAGCACGCGGCAGCTCTACCTCCAGGATGCGCCTTCGGCTGAGTTTCTCCTCAACTACGGAGGCTTGAAAGAGGACGAGATTGTCGAGGGACTGTCGCGATTGCGGGCGGCGATCGCCGATAAGGAGCAGCCTTTGATTCAGCCCGCTTAAACGCCGTTTTCGTACTTTCCCCATGCCCTTAATCGGGTGCCTGACCTATGATTTGATTGGTCGAGCCAGGCCCGTGGCGCAGCCGTCAATGGAGTAAAAGGCTCAGTGGGGAAAGAGTTAGGCGTTTCCAGAGATCAACAGTTTGCCAATATGAAGAGCGCCACAAGCGAGCTTCTGTCGCAGACGGCCGCCAAATTCCACGATGAGCTGGTTGATGATTTCACCCTTCCGGAAAGGCGCGGCAAGCTTGCCACCGTAGCCGTCGGCTCTACTGTTATCGGTTTCGGCGCCACCGCTGCATTGACTAAGCTTCCCCGCGTTGGTCCCTACATTCTGGCTGGGCTGGGCGCCATTCAGCTGGGACGATACGCAATCAACACCTGGGATTTTCTCTCGGAGGCCAGCGAGGCAAGCGATGATAACGCGCGCCGTTCGCTGGTCGATCGCTCATCAAGCAAGCTGGCGAACGAAGCCAGTCTGACTCTGGAAAGCCTGCCGGGTCTGGCTTTAGGCGGTTCGCTTGCCGCCAAGACGCTCGGCACACCGCCGCTCTACAGTGCCGTAGGTGGCAGCATTGACCGCCGTTTGATCAGACCGGTGCGGTCCGCGGCAAAGACTGTCAGCGAGACGGTCGCCGATGAATATGCCTTGCGCGGTCCGGGTTCCATGAAGCTTCCACCTGAGGTAATCACAAAAGACGGGCATGTCAATCTTCTTAAAGTCACCGAAAGGGTAGCCGAGCGAGATGGAGCGTGGCCTGGTTATGAAACGGGCCGCATGTTCGATCCGCTGCGATCGACGCCCAGGATTTCAAGTCGCGTCAAGGGCTCGAGGGAATCGCTCGACTTCGAGGCGGCTGGTGTGAAGAACCGCCCCGGTCGCATTCCTGTTCACGAGCACGGTCCTGACAATCCCATCGGTACTCGCCCCGGTCATTTCGATATTGTGGCAACGCACGATGTGGGCGTGGTGCGGCGCGGCGACCAGAGCGCTTTCTACGTCGGTCGAGCGCGAGAATTCAATGCCGCAGTCGCTGCCGGTAAGGAGAAAGAGTTCGATCCCTTGCTGCAAACAGTCGTGTTGGATTCGAAAAAGGAGACGGCGTTTCTCCTGGAAGCCAGATGGCATCCCAAGCTCGAGGCCTGGGGCGATGCTAAATTCAAAGCGGTCGATTATCATGATGCGCGCAAAACGCTGTCAGCGCTTGATATAACGAAGCCATGGAATCAAATGAGCCGGATAAAACCTTCGCTGAAGGGCGCTGATTCCTATTTCGACGCCATGAACTGGTTGAAAACAGGAAAGCTCTCGGCAAGCGGCGGCTAGGTCTTGAGCTTGTCAGTGAGGCGAATTCGTGAGAAAGCTGTAACGAATGCAGCGCTGTGTAACGTTTGAACACGGCTAAATGTTGACAGTTAAGGATGGTTCCAGTCCAATTGAATAAAATTAGCGCAGCCGGCTTCTTGTCCGGAATATAGCTAATGGATATCCGGTCGCCCACAACGATAAATTCGTTGCAGTTTCGCGATTACTTGCCGCTTCCTTTGTGGTCGACCTTTGAGATTTAAGTGTCCAAGCCAATCGGCAGATATTCAGGCAACATGATCTCAGGAGTTTGAAACGTGACAGTAGCACAAGCAATGAAAGCGCACACGAAGTATCTCTGGTTCAACACCAAGAAACGGCGTGAATACATCCGCCTCACTGATGATGTCAACGAGTTTCTCACTGAGAGTGGTATCAAAGAAGGTTTCATTCTGGTCTCGGCGATGCACATCACAGCCGGCGTTTACATCAACGATTGGGAAAGCGGCTTGATCAATGACATCGATGAGTGGTTGGAAAAATTAGCTCCGGTCAACCCTGATTATCATCACCACAACACTGGCGAGGACAATGGAGACGCTCATTTGAAGCGGATCCTGATCAATCATCAGGTGGTCGTCCCGGTCACCGACGGCAAACTCGATCTTGGTCCCTGGGAGCAGATATTCTACGCCGAGTTCGATGGACAGCGGAAGAAGCGAGTGATTCTCAAAGCAATCGGCATTTGAAATGCATCATTACCGGTTTTCAATCGGCAAACGTTGGCAGAAAAAATGAATGTACTAACAACGAGGAAAGACAGAAGATGACAGTAAAAACGGATTTACAAGGGCGAATCAGCTCGCACAGGGGCGCCGGCGAGAATAAGGCGGCATCGAGGTGGGAAGCTCTGCAGACAGTGCGCTTCAGGGAGCCTGTCAAAAGCTCGGTGGATTATAGAGTGACTCCTGTTTCTGAAATTTTTGGCATAAACGTTTTCAACCGTCACGTTATGCGAACTCTGCTGCCCAAGGCTGTTTACAAGGCTCTTGTGCGCTGCCTCGACTATGGCGAGCAACTCGATCCAGCCATGGCTGACATCGTAGCCAACGCCATGAAGGACTGGGCTATAACAAAAGGAGCGACGCACTTCACTCATTGGTTCCAGCCAATGACCGAGCAGACCGCCGAGAAGCATGATTCCTTCCTGGTCTCGGGTGGGCCTGAAGGCGGTGCGATTCTCGAGTTCTCCGGCAAGCTCCTTATTCAAGGCGAGCCTGATGCATCGAGCTTCCCGTCCGGCGGCATCCGATCGACATTCGAAGCGCGCGGCTATACAGGCTGGGATCCGACCAGCCCGGCTTATCTGATGGAGAGCACGAACGGCAAGACATTGTGCATACCGACCGTCTTCTGCTCCTACAGCGGCCATGCTCTTGATAAAAAGACGCCGCTCTTGCGCTCCTTGGAAGCGTTGAACCGACAAGCCGTGCGCTTGCTTCATTTGTTGGGCAACCGCGAAGTGCGGCGCGTGACGAGCACGGTCGGACCGGAGCAAGAATATTTCCTCATTGATGAAGCCTTCTATCTTGCTCGTCCGGACATCATCAATTGCGGCCGCGCTTTGTTCGGCGCCCGCCCGCCCAAAGGTCAGGAGATGGAAGACCACTACTGGGGCTCGATCAAGGAGCGGGTGCTGGCATTCATGATGGATGCCGAGAGTGAGCTCTACAAGCTGGGCGTTCCAGTCAAGACGAGACACAATGAAGTCGCTCCGGCTCAATTTGAAGTCGCTCCCGTGTTCGAGTCGTGCAATATCGCCACCGACCATAACCTGCTTCTCATGGAGGTTTTCAGGAAAACGGCTCAGAAGCACGGCTTGCGGTGCTTGTTCCACGAGAAGCCCTTCAGTGGTATCAATGGCAGTGGCAAACACAATAACTGGTCGATGGCTGACGATGACGGCAACAACCTCCTCGAACCAGGCCGTACGCCTCATGAGAATACGCAGTTCCTCGTCTTCTTGACCGCAGTTGTCAGAGCCGTGCATAAGTACGGCGGACTGCTGCGCGCCGGTATCGCTCATGCCGGTAACGACCTGCGCCTTGGTGCTAATGAAGCGCCTCCTGCAATCATGAGCGTTTACCTCGGTGACAAGTTGACCGAAGTGGTCAATGCTCTGATCGAAGGACAGAAGGAACTTAAGAGCAGCGACGGCAAAGTGGTGCTCAAGTTCGGCGTATCGACTCTGCCGCACCTGCCGCGTGACGACAGCGATCGAAACAGAACCTCGCCTTTTGCTTTCACCGGTAACAAGTTCGAGTTTCGAGCCGTCGGCTCCAGCCAGTCGATTGCCTTCCCGAACACGGTTCTCAACACCATCGTTGCCGAGTCCCTCGACTACATGGCCACTGAAATCGAGAAAGCGGTCAAAGCAGGACAAGATGTAAACGCGGCTGCTGAAAAGGTGGTGCGCGATACATTGAAGGAGAACAAGCGTATCCTCTTCAATGGCGACAACTACTCGGTGGAATGGCAGGAAGAAGCTGCCCGCCGGGGCCTGCCCAATATGAAGAACACGGTCGAAGCGCTTCCTGAATTCATCAAGGATGAAACCAAGGAGATCTTCACCAAATACGGTGTGCTGACCGAGGATGAGCTGATCGGCAGATACAACGTGCGCGTCGCCAACTTCTGCAAGACGATCAACATCGAGTGGTTGTTGATGAAGAACATCGCTCGCACGATGATTTTGCCTGCGGCACTGGAATATCAGAGCAAGCTGGCTGCCACGATCGTGCAGACGAAAGATGCCGTCAGTGGTATCAACTTGACGGCTCAAGAAAACATGCTGCGCGATCTGACCGACAAAATCACCGAGCTGCTTGTCGCTCTCGAGCGGCTGGAGAGCCCGCTTGGCGGCAGTCACGGGCAGAACCATCATGGCGAGACGGAAAGTCCTCTCATGGCTAAGTTCTACCAGGAGGAAGTCATTCCTGCCATGCAGGAAGTGCGCGAGAAAGCTGACGAGCTCGAAATTCTCGTCGACGACGCGCTCTGGCCTCTGCCGAAATTCCGCGAGATGTTGTACATCTATTAAACCAGCGCGAACCAGGCATGAAACGGCGGCCATCAGGCTGCCGTTTTCGCTTGGGTGCTGGAATTCAGCCATTGATTCTTGATTCTTTCAATGGCTGATAATCATTGCCTGTGGTGGCACGATAGGTGCCTGGCATCACATATGGTATTGTTAATCTTGGCTACGTGTTACAGCTAATCGCTCTCGTACGACCCGGGAATTGTCCAGTTCATCGCTATTTCTAGAAAGTACAAAAGTGGCTTCTGGTCCGAAAGATGGTGCATCTGATCTCTCCGGTTCAGGAGAGTTCAACACCCCTTCCCTTGAAGATCAACATTCAAGCTCCCGCATGTCCGGGCTGATCAATTGCCCGCTTTGCCAGTTAGCCGTTCCTGCCAGCCAGCGTGTTTGTCCCAATGACGGAACTGATTTATTTTTCCGCCAAGGCCAGCTTTTGGCCGACAAATATGAGCTGATTGATATCATCGGCAGTGGCGGCATGGGTGTGATATACAAGGCTCGCCATCTCATCCTGGACAAAATCGTCGCTATTAAAGTTTTGCACAACAGTCGAGCCGATTCCAATCTGATCATGCGTTTTCAGCGTGAGGCGAAGGCGGCGAGCAGCCTGTCACACATCAACGTAATCACAATTTATGATTTCGGAATCATCGATGGCGTGAAACCATATATGGTGATGGACTTCCTGCCGGGCAGAACGCTGGCCGATCTTTTGAACGAGGGCGGGCCGCTGGCCGTTCGGCAAACACTTGAGATTGTCGAGCAAATTCTGTCGGCTCTCATTCACGCGCACAAGAAGAACATCTTGCATCGCGATCTGAAGCCGAGCAATATCATGGTGATCGAGGAAGAGGGTGAGCTGCCGGTTCTGAAGATCCTCGATTTCGGTCTGGCAAAGATCGTGGACGGCGACGAGCAAGTGGTTCTCTCTCAAGTAGGAACAGCCATGGGAAGCCCGGCTTACATGAGTCCGGAGCAGGCGACAGGACTGAAGGTCGATAAGCGGGCCGATCTCTACTCCCTCGGCTGCATTGCCTATGAGCTTCTTGCGGGCAAACCGCCCCTGATCGGCGAGTCGCCCATGGAGACGCTTGTAAATCGCTTGAATTACAAGGCTCAGCCTCTGGGGGAAGTATTGCGGACCTCGGCGCGATCGCGATCGTATGAGCCTGGCAGAGAAATCCCGACCATAGTCGAGTTGTTCGTTGCCAAACTTTTAGAGCGAGATCCAAAAGACCGTTTTCAAAGCGCACAAGAGGCGCGCTCGTATCTGGATACAATTTGGCAATACGTCGACAAGCAGCCGGGACAGAAGGAGCTTGGTACTACCAGCGGTGCATGGAGCTCGCCATTTCTTGGCGGCGTCTCTCTCAAATCGGATAATCCGGAGCAGACCTGGCAGCTCAAGGCAACAGAAAGCAGGCAAGCTAAATCTCCCGCTCCGGGACTGAGCCAGCCAGAAAAAGGGAAAACTGGCGACACGCTTCTGGAAAAAAAAGACATCCGGGACACGGTGAAGGACATAGCCGCAGTTGGATCAGATGACAATCTCAGCGAGGCAGAGAAGGCAAAGACCCAGAAAATTGCCGATCCAAAGACAAAGAAAACACCGCCTCCGGACAGGAATGAGCAGATTAGAGCAAGCCGTAAAGATCTGGCTCGCCCCCGGTTGGACGAGCAAGCTTTTGCCGACAGGCGGAAACAGGCATCCGCTCAGCCCAGATCATCGCGCTCCAATCCAACTCCTAACCAACCGGCCGCATCGCGTCCGGCCTCGGCTCCGGCTCCGGCATCGCCTGTGCCTGCGCGTGAAAACGCTGAGCGCAGCGCCAAGAGCAAGAAAAAATCTCACAATCAAAAGCCGGCGGCCAGGCAAGTTGTGCAGCCCGAATCAATCGATTTGAAAGTTCTGATCATGGATCTGCGCAGCAGAAATCCGCAACTATTCTGGCTTGTGATACTAATGGTGGTGGCGGCACTGATGCTCACCTTCTTCATTCTCTTCTTCTGACGACCGATAATATCCATTATTAATACAGCAATATATGGTTTGAACCACACTTATTGAGTGTAGATCTAGGGTAGAAAACGCTCGAGAGCCCAGCTTACAAAGCAGTCTGATCCATGTCCGTCCGTTCCACGCTTAAAACGCCGCTTGCATTTCTGGCAGTCCTGGTTCTTGCTGGAGCGGCTCTGCTTTTATGGTTGCCGCAGATCTTTCCGGTAGGCAGGAGTCTGGAAGTCTGGTTGGAAGGGCGTTACAACTTTTTCAGAGAGCTTCAATTGACTCAAGAGGCGCTGCGCGATGTCGAATATTCGCAGCGCAGCTATATGCTCAGCCATGATCCGCAGGCGCTCGAGACTTTTCACGATGCGGCAAAGAGCGTCGAGCATCACCTGGCTTTGATCAAGGACATGCGTCAAAACGAGCTGCTCTACAGGGGCGAGAAGATTCGCTCGCTCTCGACGCGCGCCTCGCTTGTTATCGATCAACTTCGCCAGTCCGCTGCCTCACAGTCCGCAGCCAACCCCGATCTAAAGGACGGCGGAGCCGGCAACCGGGAGATAAGAGAGCTTTGCCGCCAGATTTCCAGTCTCGAGGAAGACGAGTTTCAAGAACTCAAAAACAAGGTCGCCGAATACAACAGCCTGATTGGTCCATATCCCTGGCTTACGGTAATCATGGTCTTTGGATTGTCCGGCGGGGTATTTCTCATCGCCCTGCAAAGCCGGAAGCAGGAAAGTTCCGATACGGCCAGCAAGATACAGGAGCTCAATGTGGCGCTTGTCAGTGCCCAGGAGCAGCTCGAGCGTTTGAGCAGGATCGATAATCTTACTGAGGTTCTCAATACACGCGGGCTTGAGCGGGTTTTGCAAATTGAGGAGAATCGCATCGGCAGATCGGGCGGCCATATAATCGCGCTCCTGGTCAATTGCGACAACTTCAAGGCGATCAATGAGGGTCTGGGAATAGCCACCGGCGACATTATTCTGCGCGATGTAGCCCGGCGGATTACCTCGATTTTGCGGCCCTCCGATCATGTCGGCAGAGTGGGCGGCGATGAATTCCTGGTGCTTTTGCCCGATACTCAGCTCGCTTATGGCTTGAGGGTGGCAGAGCGAATTCGCATGGCTGTGTCGGACAACCCGCTGCACAGCGTTCATGAAAACGTAAAAATCACCGTCAGTGTCGGCGTGTCGATGCTGCCGTTGAAGGTCGTCTCTGTTGAGGAAGCCGTCTCCTGCGCGCGTGCTGCTCTAAAGCGCAGCAAACAAGCGGGCAGAAACAAAGTTTCCGTGGCCCGAGAGGGGGTGCAGGAATCGCCGGTGCCTGCCACCACCAGTGAGGTCGTGGACAGTTTGCTCGATGTGAGCGGATTTCGAACCGTCTTTCAGCCAATCATCGATCTGAGCAGCGAGGAAGTAGCCGGTTTCGAGATTCTGACACGCGGTCCCGATGGGGCATTTGAGAACCCCGGCGATCTATTCAGAGTATGCGTCGAAAACAATATCTTATCGAGCGTTGATTTGCAGTGCTTGAAGCTTTGTCTTGAAATGTCGGATGACATCGCCGACAACATGCGGGTGCACGTCAATCTGTTTCCGGCAACCATTCATGATACGCCGATCGAAAAGCTTCTTAGCCTGTTTCCGGAGAACCGAGCAAACAAGGTCTACTGTCTTGAGATAAGCGAACAGCACTTTATCGGTGATCCGGCCTTGCTCCGCGAGCATGTGCAAAACCTCAGGCAGGCCGGCATTCTTGTTGCCATTGACGATATCGGCTTTGGCAGATCGTCACTCGAGACACTCATTATGCTGGAACCGGATGTGGTGAAAGTCGATCGCACTTATGTTACGGGAGTAGCGACCGACAAATATAGAGTCAGGCTGCTCAGACGACTGACTAACGTTGCCAAGTCGCTTGGCGCGGAAGTGGTGGCCGAAGGTGTTGAGAATCGCGAAGATCTTCCTGTATTGCAGGAGCTGGGCATTCACTTCGCGCAAGGCTTTTTGTGGGGAGAACTGCTTCAGGTCTTGCCCACCAACCCCAAAGAGCAGCGCACTCTGGCGCGCAGCTAAAGGGCAATCAGTACAATCGAGCAGTCTGCAGGTAGCTAATGGCCTTTCCGCATAACTTCATACTAGATGAATCGCTGACGGCGGGATGGGATCTGCTGAAGAAGAGTTTTTGGAAATATTTCTGCATGGTCGGTTTGGCCGGCTTCCTGAGCTTTCTGCCTGACTTCGCAAAAGACGGCGTGAAGTACTGCGTGCAGGACAACCAGCAATGGATATACGCCACCCTCTTATTCTTTGGTGGACTGCTGATTAAGGGTTTGATGCAGCTCGGACTGATCAATATCCAGCTGCGAATCCTGGATGATAAGCCATTTACAAGCAACGATCTCTGGACACCGTGCGGCAAGTTTTGGGCATGGTTCGGTGCCACCACATGTGCTATCGTCGCCATTGCCGTCGGATTTTGCCTCTTTATTGTTCCCGGCGTCATACTGGGGATCAAGCTTCAGTTCTTCCCCTACTTTCTGGTGGACAAACGCCTTGGTCCGATTCAATCACTGAAAGCGAGTGCTGCCATCACATCCGGTGCAATGTGGGATCTGTTTTTTCTTGGTTTAATCCTTGGCTTTCTGAAGGCGGTATCTTTTTGTCTTTTTATGATTGGTGTGATACCGGCGCATATGCTTTCCGAGCTGACGATGACTCATGTTTATCGAAGCCTGTTGAGCCATGCCGATTCCGAAAAGTTGCCTTTTCTTGCCGTCGAGAAACCGGTGGTGGCCGAATAGTGTGCTAGCATTTTCATGCTGCAATCGGAGGAAGAAAAGTGTCCTGTATCCGTTTTTCCAAACCGCATGATAAACGATCCGCTCCCCGCTCGTTGAATGGCTCACCGGCTATGGTGTCAGGCTCAAGAGTTATTTTAATTGCCCTCAGTGTTCTATGCACGGTATCGGGTATCAGCCTCACAAGCGCACCTCCGGCTATGGCTCAAGACGGCACGGCTGCTTCGCTGGAGCAGAGAAAAACACTGGAGGGACACCTGCAGAGCGAAGCTTCAAATCTGGAGACGGGGCTCAAGGGACTGGACAAAACATTGCACCACCTGAAGCGCGGAGCCTATGATGTCTTTACTGAAGTGTTCAGGCAAGATTATGCGGTCGTCGGTCAACCCGACGTCATCGGTCCGATCGTTATTCCGGCCATGCCGAGCCCCTCTGGCATTCTGCCTGTGGGCGGCTATCTGCCGCCGCGCAAGAAGTGGCTGGACTATTTCATGTCTGAGATAAACTCATTGCAGACGATGTGCCAAGCCGATGTTAGCGGGTTGGTTCTCCCTGATGATGCCAGTGATACGGCTAAGTCCGAGCTGCAATCAATCAAGAGCTCGGTGAGCTTGCTCCCCAAAGATGTTCAAGATCTGGCCGCTCTGACGCAGGGTCCGAAGTACGACAACAATGCCATAGGCCGGCAAGCGCAGCTGCTGCAGGACCACGTTTCTGAGATGCAGAAGTCGGTGAAAAAATTGTACGAGGCCTGCAAAAAAGCCAGCAAACTGCATGAGAAGCACGAGAAGGATCTCGAGAAGCAAATCAAGAAAGAGCAGAAATAGCGGAACGGGTCAGGCCTCAATCGTCACCGGGGCGCTTTTGAATGCCGGTGTCTTAGAGCGATGGTCGACGTTCGCCTTGATCAAAACGTTTGACTCAGGATAAAACATCGCGACAACTCCAGGTCGTATTTTGCCGGCAACCACTTCGATATTATCGAGCCGTCCCGCCTCGCCTTTGACGGAAACGCGCTGCCCGTCCTTGAGCTTAAGCCGCTCTATATCCTCGTCGGACATCAGGATGCAATCGCGATGCGGGATGCCTCTGTAAATGTCATATTCCTCGTAGACGACCGTGTTGAATTGTCCTTCCGAGCGGATGGTCATAAGCATGAGTGCGTTTGTATTCAGCTCGGGCAGCGGCGTTTTGAACATGACAGCCTTACCCGATGCCGTGCTGAATTTTGGTGTGTGAACTATTCTTCCCGGAATGGTGAATTCGTGTTTGGTATCGTCGATGGTGCCAATTTCCGCCCAGCCTGGAATCACTTCGGCAATTAATTTCCTTACCTCTTTGTGATCCTTGAGTCGAGCCCAATCAACCGGATCGTTGGAAAGCACTCGTGAAGCGATCTCGCAAATCACATCGCTTTCAGCCCGGAGCAATCCGGGAACGTTCGGCGTTCCGCCCTCCGACAAGCGCACATAGTTGAACATCGATTCTTGAGTTGTCGCTTGCGGCTCTTCATCTCGTGCCAGGACCGGCAAAATCAAAGTCGTTTTACCGCGACCGTAGAAGTGTCCGGGATTGAGTTTTGTCGAGAGATAAACAGTCATGGGTATTTTCTGCATGGCCAAGCTCGACCAATCAGAATCAGGGTTGGAGCCCCAGAGATTGCCACCCAGACAGAAGAGAAAATCAAGCTCGCCCTTCTCTGCTGCTTCCATCATCGCGAATGTGTCATAACCGGCGCTGGTCGGAAGCTCTTTCTTATAAGCGTGCTCGAGGGCCTTCTTGACGCCTTCCTGGAGTGCCGGGCTGAAACCGATCGAGCCGACACCCTGGACGTTTGAATGTCCTCTTATCGGCATCAAACCAGCGCCTTCGCGACCGACATGGCCTGTGGCAAGCGCGACGTTGCACAGGGCCAGGACATTGTCGACGCCCCACTGGTGGTGCGTTATTCCCATTGCCCAGGCAAATATTGCCGCCTTCGATTCGTGCAGCATCTCCGCCGTGCGAGCGATGGTTTCCTTATCCACTCCCGAGCCGCGCACAACCTCATTCCATGAGCAGGAGCGCGCGTAGTCCAGAGCTTCTTCATGACCCTCGGTAAATTTTTCAAGAAACTCTTTTTTGACCCATCCTTTCTCATCCAGCTCTTTCAGCAGACCGACGAGAAATGCAGCGTCGCCACCAGCCAGCGGTTGAATGTACAAAGAGGCAATTTTGGATCCGAAGAAATACGATTTAACTTGCGAGGGAACGTGGAAAACTTCCAGTCCCGACTCGCGGATGGGATTGACGACGATAATTTCACCGCCGCGGGCGCGCAAGTTGGCAAGCTGAGTCATGAGTCTCGGGTGGTTTGAAGCTGGATTGGCGCCGATAAGAAAAACCAAATCCGTCTTTTTCAGATCGTCCAGATCGACGGTAGCCGTACCCGTTCCAAGCGCGAGTTTCAAGCCGACGCCGGATGCCTGGTGGCAATAGTACGAGCAATTCATGGTGTGGTTGGTTCCGAATACTCGGGCGAAGGAATGCAAAAGAAAGGCAGCCTCATTCGACGACCGACCGGAGGCGTAAAATGCCGCCCGTTGCGGATCGGTTGCCTTGAGCCTGTCGGCGATTAGCTTTAGTGCCGCTTCCCAGTCGATCGCTTTGAAGTGCGTGTCGCCTTCCTCGTGGATTACCGGATAGCTGATTCGTCCTTGATCCTCAGCCTGCTTTGGTGTCAACTTGAGCAAGTCCTGGAGCGAATGCTCGTCGAAATAAGTTGCAGAAAGCGCCCCTTTCATGTCGGCAACCTGCGCCTGCAAGCTCTTTTTGCAAACCTCCGGAAAGTGCCCGGCTTCATTTACCATGCCGCCCTTCATGCCGCCCATCCCAAGAGCGCACGTCTTGCAGGCGTTCTTCGAGCGCATTCGTTGCCACAATCGCAGCGGACCGACTTCCATGGCCCGATCGAGCGTGTATCTGATCGCCTGCCAGCCGCCTCCTGGTTTGGTTTTTCTAGCCATATAATCGCGCTCTCGAGGGTCCTTATGCTTTTCTGAGGAATGCCTGCATAGACGGTCAATTATAATATATGCTTTCCATACTCATCGCCGTTCCTCACAAAGCAGCTCCATCATCATAAGCCGCATCATCACCATCATCATCGTTATTGTCATCGTCGGCTCGCCATGCTTTGCTCTGCCGATCGATAAACTGAAGTTGCCGCCGGGCTTCAAAGTAAGAGTCTATAGCCAGGACGTTCCCAATGCCCGTCAAATGACGATTTCGCCCAACGGTACGCTGTTCGTTGGTTCGGTGGATGCCAAAAACGTCTATGCTTTACCGGATGCCAACCACGATGGCAAGCCGGACCGCGTCATCACCATTGCCCAGGGACTGGACAAACCCAACGGCGTCGCTTTTCACAGAGGCGCTCTCTATGTCGCGGAGGTGAGCCGCATTCTGCGATTCGACGATATCGAAGCTCATCTCGACAAACCGAGGTTCCAGGTCGTAAGCGATAAATTGCCGAGGGAGCAGTGGCACGGTTGGAAGTATCTGAAGTTTGGTCCTGATGGTTGGTTGTACTTTGGCATCGGTGCGCCGTGCAACGTTTGTGAGAGATTGGATGATGCGCGCTTTGCCTCGATCACTCGCATGAAATTGGACGGCACGACAGAGATATTCGCTAAGGGTATACGCAACACGGTCGGCTTTGATTGGCATCCTGCCACCAGGGAGCTGTGGTTCACCGACAACGGACGCGATCATCTCGGCGACAACTTGCCGCCGGACGAATTGAATCATGCGCCCAGGAAAGGAATGCACTTTGGATTTCCTTATTTATATGGGAGAAACGTTCCCGATCCGGAGTTCGGCAAAAAACTTCCGAAAGGCTTAGACTGCACTCCATGCGCCTGGCCGCTCGGACCTCACGTCGCGTCGCTGGGTATGTTCTTCTATACCGGCAAGATGTTTCCGCAAGAGTATCGGAACAATATTTTCATCGCCGAGCATGGATCATGGAATCGCAGCAAGAAGATCGGCTATCGAATCATGCGCGTCACATTGACTGACAATAAGCCTGTTGAATACCAGGTTTTCATGGAAGGATTTCTGCAAGGTGAGGAAGCCTGGGGGCGTCCTGTGGATGTCTGTTCGATGGCTGATGGACCTATGCTCGTATCGGATGACAGAGCCGGAGCGATATATAAAATTACATACGAGGGGCGCAACCAGCCTTAGCGGCGGAACTGCGAAGATAGCCCGGGTCTTCGATCCCGGCGATTCATTTCTGGTTAGATTTATGACAGACTGGTTGTTTGCCTCAGCAACGGCACTACAATGAGCTTATGGTTGGCGCTTCTTTTAGCAAAGTATATCCGGCGCATAGCTCTTATTCGCTGCATACCGCGCAGCAGTCGCTTCACGATCGCTTCATTAAGGAAGCGCATGCTTTGTGGCGCTACAGAGCCTGTATTCCCACTCTCGTCGCCAACAATCTCCGCCGGCGGTATCAACGCTCCGTTTTTGGTTTTCTATGGAGCCTCTTGAATCCTCTTCTGAGCATGGCGATCATGACGTACGTCTTCTCCATGTTCTTCCACAAATTGCCGAATGAATTCGCCCTCTATGTATTCAGCGGACTGCTTCCCTGGATCTTCATCAGCACGACTATTACAAATGGATGCGGTGCCATTGTCGAGGCGGAGGCATACTTGAAAAAGCTCAATTTGCCCAAGATGCTTTTCCCCGCCGTTCTTGTTTCCACCGAAGCGGCTAATTTCTGCTTCAGTCTGTTGGCCCTCGTTGCTCTGGCTTTTTTGCTGGGATTGAAAATCAACGCCGCGGTCATTGCCTTGCCACTGGCTTTGATACCATTAATCGCATTCACCTTTGGCATTGTCTTGCTGCTCTGTGTGGGAACCGTCTACTTCCGCGACATCGCGCACATTGTTGGTGTAGCGTTTGGCGGTCTGTTTTATTTGACTCCGGTAGTTTATCCCCTGGAGGTATTGCCCGAGGGTGTGCGCAAATGGTTTCTCCTCAATCCGATCAATTATTTTCTCAATCTTTTCCGCGCTCTCATCAGTGATGGGCAGCTACCGTCATGGTCGGATTTTTCAGTAAGCTGTGTCATAGCAATCATCGCTCTTGTGCTGGGGATAAGCACATATCTGTGGAGGGAGCGCGATCTCATTTATCGCCTTTGATTGCAATGCCCAATCCCTTTATCAAAATCGAAGATGTTTCCCTGGAATTTTGCATGTACGGAAATCGCGCCGGCAGCCTCAAAGAATGGCTTCTCAACAAGATTGTCGGCGGTGGCAAACGGCATTCCGATCTGCGTTTTCACGCTCTGAAAAACTTCAACCTCGAGGTAAGAAGCGGAGCGAGAGTAGGCATTGTCGGACTAAACGGCGCCGGCAAATCGACGCTCCTCAAGGTGATCAACGGCATCTATCTGCCTCAGACCGGACGCCTGGAAGTGCAGGGCGAAATCATTCCCCTGATTGAGCTTGGCACGGGCTTCGACATTCAACTGACCGGGCGAGAGAACATCGCCTTCAATTGGGTCATGCTCGGGCGTTCCCTGAGTGATTTGAAACGGCTGGAGCGAAACATAATTGCATTTGCCGAATTGGAAGAATTCATCGACATGCCGATCAAGTACTATTCATCCGGCATGACCGCACGCCTCGCATTTTCGATCGCCACCGCGGTTCGCCCGGACATCCTCCTCATCGATGAAATCTTTTCGACCGGCGATGAACGTTTTGTCGAAAAAGCAATGACGCGGATGTTGGAACTCGTCGATCAAGCAAATATCGTTTTTCTCGTATCCCACAATCTTTCTTTGATCGAAAGAATCGCTAATCGAGTCATCGTCATGCACAAGGGTGAGATAGCCGGTGACGGCCTCGGCGAGCGCATGCTGCCGTTCTATATAAACGATATTGTCCACGGCGAAGAAAGAAAGCGCGAGCTGGCACAACCCCGGGCTGCACACGGATGAGAAAAGCTATTTGAATTCGATATGTTTGGGCAGGCGGGCGTCTACTGATTGGGCATGCTCGATGTCCGCTTTGCACAAGTCAGGCTCATTGTGGTCGTGGTACAGGCGAGCGCGAGCCAGATAGTATTTTGCCTGCATCGGGTCGAGAAAAATTGCTTTTGAAAAATCCTTGAGCGATTTTTCGTAATGATCCAATTTCGTGTTGAGAAGTCCGCGCTGATAGTAAAGCTCGGGATTGTTCGAGTCGAGTTCTATCGCCTTGTTCAGATTGATTATATCGACCGCCGATGGTTTTAAAATCGATGTGGATTCGCTCAAGCCCACACCGTTTCTGGTATCACTATCAAGCGCCCGATCTTTATTTCTTCTGTCATGCTTGTCTGTCGGCAGCGCGTCCGATTTCCCTTCGGAGCTGTAGAGGCGCATGGCTTCCTCATAATCATGAACAGCACCGATGTTTGTTTTCTTGACTCCTTGCTCTAATTTCTCGGGTGAGGAATCGCCGCCGACTCCTTTCTTGTAATCTTCGGCGAGCTTGGGATTCAGACGAACTGCTTTGAGAAAGTCATCGACTGCCTCGCTATGGTGCCCGGCTTTTGCATTTGATGTGCCGCGCCAAAGATAAGCATCCGAATCACCAGGTTTCAGGCGAACCACATGATTGAAATCACGAATCGCTTCATCGAAATTGCCTAGGTTCGAATTGCACTGGCCGCGCTTCAGATAGGCCTCGGCATTGTTGTTGTTCAAACCGATCGCCTCAGTGAAGAAGCCGACTGCACGAGCCCAGTTGCGGTTGTTCATGGCTCGCTCGCCCTTCTCGAAGGCGGGTATTGTTCTGTCCTGGGCGAAAGCGGGCGCGGCTGCGCTGCTCGCTATCAAGCTTAGCAGGAGAGCGAATGACAGACACTCTGTCCATCTGTGTGCTGGCCTTTGCCCACCGTACTTCATTCGTTTTTCTCCTTTGGCATGCAGAATGCCGTAATCGAGCATGTTCCTCCGATGCTCTTACCTCAGGTGTCTGTTTCAAGTTCTTTGATGAAGTTGAGTAGTTTTTCGACATCGGGATTGTCCGGTAAAATCTCACCGGCTCGCTTCAAACAGTCATAGGCATCAGGAAAGCGTTCATCCAAAGCCTTTACCCTGGCTAGATGCAACCAACCGTTCAGGTAATTGGGATTGAGAGAGAGCGCTCTTTGCAATATCTTGGAGGCTTGCAACGTATTGCCATCGCTCAGGTACAGGAATCCCAGGTTACCGTAAGGCCACTCGAAGTCCGGATACTCCTTGATCAACTCTTCGAAAACTTGCTTTGCTCCCGAGTGATCGCCCTCCATCATCAGGTTGTAGCCGGCTATGTTTCGCTGCTCAGCCATCAGTGGAACCGGGTGTCGTGGCAGGCGCGCTTGCAGAAACTGCTTTGCTTTCGTTCCCCACTCGCCTTCGGCGTCGCCCTCCATGGCGTAAACAAGAGCATCGCGCGCTTGCTCGGTCCAGCCGAGTTCCTTATAGTGAACCCCGAGCTCGTAGTATTCGCGCGGCGCCAGATCGGTTGGTACTACGCGTGGTGGCGGCTCTTCGCTGCCGGCTACGGATACGACCTCAACCAGCTCTTCAATAAACTTGGCGATTTTGTCATCAGGAACACCAAGTGCACCAAGCTGCTGTTTTATTTCCGACAAGCATTCCTCAGAATCGCCTTCTTGGCTCTGCTTGGATGAGCCGGCTTGCTGTTGGAGCAGTTTCATGACGGCATTGGTCAGGTTAAGGCCGAAGCGCATCCCTTCCCTGTAGCTTCGTTTCGACTCCTCCTCTCCTTCGCCGTTACCGGATTCACATGAAGACGAGTTTTCATAACCCAATGAAAAAGCCTCGCTCGCCAGGTCGCTTTTCCCCATCAGCAAATACTTAATGCCCAAACGCCGGTATTGGCGTGGCGAAAGTCCGGTTGGTACTTCGTCCGGCGGTAATGACATGCGAGCGTTCCTTGGAGCCAGATTTGTTTATAGATTTACCCGATGATCAGAGAATATCGATCCAATAATGGGAAAAATTCGC
>JAJPJO010000056.1 GCA_021324135.1 Pseudomonadota bacterium | reverse complement strand
GCAACAAGGTCTCTCGCACGAGCTGCGAACAGGCTTTCTTATGCTCCTGAAAAATGGCCGCCACCATTGATTCATCGATTTGCAAGAGATCGAGTAATTGTTGAATTCGATTCCGGTCATGCAAACCTTCGACATCTATCCAAACGGTCGAGCATTTGCCGACCAGGGGCGCCAACTCGGCTACATCGCTGACGACTTTGTCTGTCAGGCATTCTGCGCTAAAGGAGACAACGCTGATCAGGGTTTTTGATGATTTTTTCGCCGGGATCAAATCAGTTGGGCAGGAGCACTCCGCTAAAGCTCGCCTTTTTTGTTGATCAAGCTGGCTGGCATGATTGATGCTCTCCTGGTTGCTGAAGCTCTCTTTGAGCGCAGGACCATGCTCGCGCTTAGGATATTTCTTATGAACAAGAATGGCTGAGCTCGTTCCCGCGTCATTCTCAGCAGTTGCTGGAAACGGCTGCACCGCTGGATCTATTTCAATCATTGCCACGCCTCTATGTAAAATACAATGGTCGGAATTCTAGAGCACTTCTAGATTATCCAGAATGTATGGCAGCATCTAAGTTAATGCAATTGGGAAATTACGAAACGTCTCGAATGCGCTTAAGCGTTCGGACAATAGAGTCGGGATCGGTCGAGCGCGATATGGTAACGAAGATGCCCTCGCCGAAGCTCGCCAGGAAGATTGTGCTCGTCGTGGTCCGCAAAATCAATTGCTGAATGCGCTCGTTGCCGATGCGCTCGAGCATCTCCTCCGTACCCATATACATTGAAAGAGCGCGAACCGCCAGGTTTTCTACATTGAGATCGTCGGGAAGAGCGCCTCCCAGAAGCAGTCCATCGCTGCCGATAATTGCCCAGCCGACGACGTTTTCATAAGATGTAATGTCGTTGAGGATGGACTTCAGGTCCTCCAGGGCTTTGATCGTGAGAATGCGCAAGCCAAGCTCCGATGGCTCTTGACCTTGCGATGCCATGCTTCGCAGCATTTCCAGCTCGCGCTCATCGAGGATAAATCGGCCGATATTACAAATGAGCCCGGGTGCCGTCGGATCGACCTCAGGACCGGAGCTTAATCGCCCCATGACTGCCTTGGCTGGTAGTGGCGCAGGGGCAGGCGGCAATTGCATCGGCGTTTGCGCCAGCTCCAGCTGCGCCTGGGGATGGAGGGGACCCTGAGGAGCGTACATGGGATCGACCGGAACGGTGCCGCTCGGCACCATGCGGCTGTCAATTCTGTGCTCATCGTCCAGATGGGCCCGGGCGCTGTGGGCAGCGGCCAGGAGTTGCTCGAGTTGCTGAACGCTGCTCTTGTTGAGTTGCAGGAAAAACTGAGAGCACGAGGCGCACTTGGATATGTGCGTCTCCATGACGTCTTCAAACCATTGGCGAATAATGCCCTGATAATCGTTGCAACTCATGAGAGCATATTCTACCTGTATGAGGGAAGAAAGTTAAATAGAAGGTGTCGCCCTGCATAAACTAGGCCGAATATGACTTTGCCGAGCCGCGACTTCAAACCCGCCTACCTGTCGCTCTATCAAGCTGGAGAACTGGAAAAACGGGCCGAGCGTGCGATTGCAGCTCTGGAGTCTTGTAGAGTCTGCCCCCGGGATTGCCGGGTGAACCGCCTGGAGGACAAGACGGCTGCTTGCCATACTGGAAGATTAGCGCAAGTCGCCAGCCATTTCGCTCACTTCGGCGAAGAGGATTGTTTGAGAGGCAGAAACGGCTCAGGGACGATTTTCTTCTCAATGTGCAACCTGCGCTGCGTTTTCTGCCAGAACTATGACATCAGCCAGGCGAACAAGGGTAAAGAGGTAAGCGCCGAGCGCCTTGCCGATATGATGCTTGAGTTGCAGGACCTGGGCTGCCACAACATAAATTTTGTCACGCCCGAGCATGTCGTGCCGCAAGTGATTGAAGCGCTCCTGCCTGCGGTCAAACAAGGGCTGCGCCTGCCTATTGTCTACAACACGAGCGCCTATGATTCGCTCGAGAGTATTGAAATGCTTGATGGCATCGTAGACATCTATATGCCTGATTTCAAATTCTGGGATGAGCGGCTGTCTCTCATGTATGTAAAAGCGAAAGACTACGCTCAAGCCGCCCGGCAAGCCATCAAGGCGATGCACAAACAAGTCGGTGATCTGGTTGTCGATGAAGATGGGCTGGCAAAGCGGGGTTTGATTATTCGCCATCTGGTGATGCCTGGCGGCATCGCCGGAACACGTGAGATCATGCGGTTTATTGCCGATGAGATTTCATCCGACACGTATGTCAACATAATGGCGCAATACTATCCGGCAGGTAAAGTCGATGAGAAGAATTACCCGGATATAAACAGGCATGTTACCCGCGAAGAATACGACGAGGCTTTGGCAATTGCCAGAGAAGCCGGCTTGCTCAGGCTCGATCCGCGCCAGAAGTTTTCGCACCAGCAGTGGTGGTAAACAAAAACAGCACGGCCCGAAAGTTGATTCGAACCATGCTGTTAAAGCTGGAGGTTAACATTATTGGGCTGAGCGGTATTGCTCTCTTTCGTGAGTGGCCAGTTTGACTACATTATCAAACAAGAGTCTGCGTAGTGTACGCTCTGCGCGCGTCGCTACATATGGATTGTCATCCTGTGTCAGCTTCTCTAAGACGTTGAAGGGCAAGTTGTGGTTTTCAGCAAGGGCGTATCTCACTTCAATGCAGTCGTCTTCAGTGAGCCTCATCAAGATTACGGTAGGGCAAAGGTGGTGGTCAGCCACAGCTTCGCGCACTTCTTGATAGTTACTGGTTGATAACTCGGCCAATACCTCTGGTGTCACATTTGGTGATTGCGCCATAATAAGCTGCTTTTGCATTTCTTCTCTTCTATCCATGGGATTACCGATTCCTGTAGCGATCAGCTTCGCTTCCTGTTTTGATGCGGCTCTGGAATTTTGAGCCGCTTGCTTTGCTGCGGCAACTTGCTCCAGAACTTCGTTATACTGGTCGACTAAATGCGCCAGACCGTTGTATTTTCTTTGGCCTAGCTGCCTGCCTGCAGTTCTGAACTCACGTGGGATTCTCAAGGATGAGTCGCAATTTGATCCAGCAGATCTGTGATCGAGGCGGGAGCCTAGAATCTCTTCCACTGGTCCTGTGAGTGGAGACTCCAGGCTCTTATGTCGCTTATTGCAGAGAATCGACATGAGGAATTCCTCCGTATATCGATTGAAATTCATCGATGCTTATCAGTTAGTGGTCAGCTGCCTCGATTCGCATCCCACCAGGCCCCAACTTCATTGTAGGCAGCAACGTTCCAACAAGGCAATTGGAAAAATCAACCGAACCCCGGATTTGCTGCGGATTGTTGCAAAAGTGCCAACTGAAAGCACCAGGCAAAGCGGAAATGTATTGAAACCCATACCTTTTTATAGGCTGTCGAGTGTAGTCTACATATATATGATTTGTTAAACTAGTCAAATGAGCCCGGTTCGTTCAGCAAATGCTCAATTTCGGGCAAGAAATTGGATGGAAAGAAATGAGAAGGAGTGTTCTAATTCTAAAACATGTCGGGCTTTACCGTTTTTGTTACGGTAATGCGACAAGGAAGCCGGTCTGTAAATAGCGATTGTCAGTTTATTTTCTACAGGTTTTCGGTTTACACGCTGCAGTTTGCGGCTGACTGGCAATCATCTCTAGTACCATATGTGATGGCACATCACCGATAAGCGTCCGGAATGAACTCAAACTCAATGGAGAGAATGACTGTGACGGACAGCGCGAAGAAGAATCTGAGCAGCAAACGAGTGGTTCTCCTGGACCTCTTGTTGATCTTCATCTGGTTGGCAGCATCCTTTGGTTTATCATTCCAGTTCCTTCATTTATTTGAGCGCTTCGAGCTGGAGACCATCAATCATCGCTTCGATACTCGAAGGCTGATCAAGTGGTACCCGGGCGGTCTGGCGCGACTCAACCTGGAGAAGCTGGTTCTTTTCCATGAAAGTCACGACTTGCCGAACGGCTGGTGGAGATTCGATAAAACCATAAGCTGGCTGGTCGAAGATAATCATCCAGCGCCGACATTGAAGATAATCTGTTTCAACAGGCTGGTCGAAGACGAGCCTGCTCTTGAAACGGCGCAGGCTTATCCATGGATGAAACCTTTGCTCAATTATCCAATGAGCCGCCAGGCTCTGGCAAAAGTAGTGCGTTTTCTTGCCGGGTCCGGAGCGAAAGCGATATGCCTTGATTACGATTTCCCGCAATACGACGCA
Source organism: Pseudomonadota bacterium (assembly GCA_021324135.1). Taxonomy (GTDB): domain Bacteria; phylum Cyanobacteriota; class Vampirovibrionia; order Obscuribacterales; family Obscuribacteraceae; genus JAJPJO01. The sequence continues at coordinate 21,278 of JAJPJO010000056.1, read as the reverse complement.
GGCGATGCCGAGCTTGCCCGGGCAATACATGATGCCAGCACTGGCAGCGGCGCGCAAAGAAGCACACCGGTTGTGATGGCAAACACATTTCGATCGGTTAACTCGGGCAGCATCGATCAGTTGGAAAGAAGCGGGGTGATTCGCGAGCTTCAAAAATTGGAGCCTGATCAAGATGTGATCGCTAAATACCTCGGTCGCGCCGGCACGCTGCAAGATCAAGATCAGGTGATCCGTCGTCTATCGCTAAAGATGCAAGGTAAAGATGAGAAGTGTGAGTCGGTTCTGGTCAAATTGTTGCAAGAGGGCACCCTCAAGGAGGCAATTGCCTCATCCGGTGCTGATTCAGGATCGGTGCAGATCTTCCCCGACGCCATTGACGTAGACTTTATCGCCCCGCCGAATGCCGATGTTTATCCCGTCCGATCTCTGACCTATCTTCTTAATCCTGATTTGCAAGCGAAAATCGTCAGGGACGGCACTAATGAGCCCAATCTCAAAGACTCTATAGTCATCCTGGGCGACGGCATCAGCGATATCTACAATACGCCTCTGGCGATCTCGGCAGGCAAAAAACGCAGCGGCAGTGAAATAGTGGCCGCGGGACTCGATACGCTTGCCCGCCGGAGCTGGATCAAAAGGCTGTCGCCGGCCGGCTCCTGTCTTTATGTTCTGCTCATGGCTCTGGTTGCAGGACTCAACTTCGTTCTGTCGCGGCATCTGGTAAATCATCTCAGCCGGGGTAATTCTCAGTCCGGCCTGATTAACGTCGTCACGGAAACCCGAAACGGAATGGACGAGCCGTCAGTGCAAGTAGCGCTGGCCAGGCGCTGGCTCATCTTCAATCCGGATGTTTTTGTTTTCCTCGTCTCACTGCTTTCAATATATGTCATTGCCAACCTGCTCTTCACTTATTGCGCATTGATAGTACCGCTTGTGGTGCCGTCGGTGGCCATTACTCTGGCTATGCTTCTGACTGTTTTGTGGGAGAAGGACAGGATCAAAATTCTGTCGATGGAGGAGAAATTGCGCTCCTGGCAAGAACGGCTCCAGCTCTCGCAAGAGAAGCTGGTCCTGGCGCAGGAAAAGCATGAAGCCGAACTGGCATTTCAAAGCAGTTTGACTGAGCAATGGGCTATGGAGGAAGACAGAAGGAGACGGCAGGATATGATTCGTCGCCTCAATCACGATCTTAAGGCGCCGATCTCCGTCTTCAACTGGACTCTGGCTAAACTGGTAAAGGACAAAGCCGCTGATGATCCCACTCTTCCCGTTTTCGAGCGCTTGAAGAAAAGTTCGGACTTGCTCTCCAACCTGCTTTCTGAAATCGTGAAATCACTTTCTGGGGAAGGCGACTGGCTAGTGCAAGAGGATCCGGAGACCTGCGAGATCACCACTTGTTTGAAGAAACAAGCAGAGATGGAGATGTCCTTCGCTGAAATTACCGGATCGCAAGTGCTTCTGCGCTTGCCGGAGGGAGTCGAGAAAGTGTGGGTGATGGGGAGCGAGATCGAAATTGCTCGCATTGTCGACAACATCGTCGGCAACGCTCTCAAACACAATCCTCCGGGCACGAAGGTGATAATAGAGATGCTTCCCTATCAGTGGCTTGATGAGGAAATTCAAATCAGCATCTCCGATAACGGCAAGGGCATAGCCAAGGACGACCTGGCGAAGATTTTCCAGCCGGGTTTTCGTTCCGACGGCACGCGCATCGAAGGAGAAGGTCTGGGACTGAGCATCGCCAGCTCGCTGGCGAAAAAGATCGAGGCCGACATAGTTGTCGATAGCACGATTGGCGAGGGCACCAAGTTTAATATCTATTTGAAGCGTTACAGATCGGAGCGCGAAAAATCGGGTGACTATCTCGTCTTTAATGAAGAAGAATATGCCAAGCGGCATGGATTATCTCTCACTGCTGTAGAATCAGGCATCGAACTCGCCGAAGAGGCGGAGAAGGCACATAAAACGGTGCCTGAGGCAGAAAGAGCGACAAACGATCTGATTGTCGATGAGGAGAAGGCCGGAGTCCACAGTTAATGACAAATGTCTTGATAATCGATGATGATGACGCTTTTGTCGAAATTCTCAAGGAATTTCTCGAGGAAGAAGGCGCCATTCATGTCCTGCATCGCTGCGGCTCCGAGCAGGAAACGCGAGATTGGGTCAAGGGGGGCAATCTCGATTCTGTAGATGCAATCGTTCTCGATCTGCGCTTGCCGGCCGAGAGACAGGACAGACGAACGGATTCGAAAGTCGGTCTTCGTATTTTGAATTTTTTGCGGGGCGCGCATCGTTTCTTCGGTCCGATTATCGTCTTAACCAACTCCAGGGAATCAGCCGATGGAAAGGAAGCCCTGGCTAACGGCTGTGACGGTTATTTGTGCAAACATGCGCCGACCGATCAGATTCCTGTTATGGTGTCAGAGTTGAAAATGGCGCTTGCCGGCGATGTCGTTATCGTCTCCAGTGAGATGCGCCACGTCTTTTTGCGCGATGATGTTTCGGCAAAGGAGGCTCGCTTGATGGATCTACTTTGCCAGGACAAGAGCTGGAGCGAAATTGCCAGCGCCCTTGGATATAAGAGCTCAAAGGCAGCTGCCAATGTAGGAGATCGAGTCTTCGATAAAATTTTGACCGAGGTCGATCGCAACAAACTCGCCGACGGCGGCAAAAAAAGGGAGCTGGCTCTGGAGGTCTGGAAAGCCAGACACCGCTCATCGGTCTTCCCTTAGACTCGGCGAACTCGGGCGGTTGCTTTTGAGGGTTTCGCCTATAATGGTCGGATGAAGAAGTCGCACCGGTTTATTTTTATCAGCATATTGCTTTGTCTCACTTGTCTTTCCGCCCTGGCAGCCAGCAAGAGTAAAGGCGCTGCCAACGACGCCAAGAGCGCGGCAGCGAAAGCGAAAAGTGAGGCGCGGGCCAAGGCTATTAAGGGACGCATACTGGCCGGTGAGGGGCTCAAGCTCTTCGCAAAGAAAGACTACAAAGGCGCCATTCCGAAATTCGCCGCCTCGGCCGAAAGCGATCCGCGCGATCCCACCGTTCAATACTACTTAGGAATTTCGGCGATTCGCTCCGGCGATTACCGACTGGCCGAGCAGGCACTCAGCCGGGTCGTGGTGATGTCGCCGCCGACAAGCAAGTATGCAACCAATGCACTGAAATGCTTTGACAATTGCAGAAAAGAGATGAACAGGGTGAGACCTTACTCATGCATCTTTGAAGGATCGAAATTTTGGCGCTGGTCGACGCAAAGCCGTCCTGTTAAAGTCTACATCTCACCCGGTCTGCAACTGCCTAAAGGATATTCAGGCGCTGATCTGAATGCCGAGAAGATTAGCAAGTTAGCCGTCTGGCTGCGCGATTCGAACTTCATCAAAGGGTTGAAACCATACCGGCATTATCGCGAGCAGTACCACGGCTATGTCGAGAAAGGGCTTCAAGAGTGGTCTTTCGCCAGTGCCGAAGGCATCGTCAGGTTTACCACCGTGGATGATCCGACCACTGCAAACGTGCTTTTATTCTGGTGCCCGACTTTGCCGGCGGACGCGCCTGGGCATACCGTCGTCAGCGAGAAAAAGGGCGAGCCGGTAATTATCGAGCTTGCCGTTGAATTCATCGATAAGCTGCCGCTGAATTTGTGGCCGACGCTAGTGCAAACCATCGCGGCTCATGAATTCGGGCATGCCTGGGGTTTGCAACATAGTGACTTCAAGCGCGACATCATGTTTCCCACGGACAAAATCAAATTTACCGAGCGGGGAACGGATCAAACCGGCCCCAATATTGTGACGCCAAATGACGCTGCAACATTGCGCGCTCTCTATGACCTGAACGCGCCCATTTTGAAGTGATCGCAGTCTATCAATCATCGGCGGACTCAATCACTTTCACAATACCGGCACTGCCGTCCACTTCAACCAGCGTCCCATCCCGCCAGATGTTGGTGGCGCCCGCGATACCACCGACGCAGGGCAAGCCATATTCGCGTGCGACGAGCGCTCCGTGCTGCAGCAGACCCCCGACTTCCAGTATGAGCGCTGATGCATTGGCAAAAAGCGGTGTCCAGCCCGGATCGGTGGCACGGGCGACGAGCACCTCGCCAACCAGCAAAGGTTTTTCATTTGGCTCAGCCAGGACCTTAATTCGACCTCGCGCTATACCGGACGAGATTGGCGTTCCTGCTACCTCGCGTTCGCCAGGAACCGGAGCAGGAGGGCGAATGATCCGGCCTCGCGAATCTATTAGAGTTGGTAAGCGCGGATAGCGCGCCATCTGATCAGCATATTTTCTATTCTTCGCACAGAGCTCCATCAGATCGATTTGCCCCTTTTTTCTGAATTGCTCCAGGTCCTCGAGCGTCAGATCGAAGATTCTCTCAACCCGGTCCAACTTGCCCTGGCGAACCAGCTTGACGCCCTCATTGAGCAAGCGCGAACGGAGCGCATCGATGCCGAGAATAAAGCAGAACTTAGGCGTCTCTCTGTAACCGCCTAGCGTTTGCCAGGTATTGTAGAGGCGGCGAAATCGCCGATGTACATCCTCTCTATCCCTCAACAGATTCAAGATTTCATTATAGGCATCGTTTCTCTCGGCGCGATTCTCAGCGTAGCGGCTGAGCGGATCATGATTGCCGCCGGCTGCATTCTTGAGGGCGATCATTTGCTCGATAAGCTGCCCGGGCTTCTCTCGATATCTTGGCTCGGCGATGTCCAGCTCTCGTGCCGTGCGGTGTCCGTAGCTGATTAAGAATTTATTCCATCTGCTGATGAATTCCATAGGAAGAGATTGTTGGGCAATGTCGGTATCCCGCCGGATTCCATCGGGTAAATAAGCAGCCAGGTCATAGAGATCAAGGCCCATATCGACAGTGAGGTTGTTGGGCATGGCCAGCTCGAGCTTATGGAGCAGCTCTTCCTTGATACCGGCCCTCCTTCCTGTTCCTTGCAGCCTGCTTAATGCCCAGCGCGAGGCAATCACAAGCGGCAGAACATGATTGGCCACCACTTGCTCGGTGGCATCGAAAATCCGCTCGGCGGCCGCGATCACATTGCCATTGTCCGAGGCCGACCTGCGAACCAATTTTCGCAACAGAGCAATCTCTCTTTGCGCAGTTGCATGGACCTTTTCTGGAAAAGCTCGTGCATAGAGGACCTTCGGTGCATTGAAAGCGATTGCCGCCGAGAAGTGCATGAGCAGGTTGGTGGTAAACAGGCAACGATCGGCATACTCTCGGGCATCGATATTTTCCAAACATCTTGCACTTAATGGATCGATGACGGCGATCAAAGAGCTCAACTTCCGAGCGCCGAACACATGCACAAGATTCGAGATCACAGCGTAAAGTCTGCCATCGCTCGGAAAGATAAGGGAATGATCGAGATCCCCAATTAGGCTCATGCCCAGTATCTTCTTGGAGAAGCGCGACAATAGCCGCCGCAGCACGGAGGTACTCATCGGGCTGATCGGCTTCTCGAGCGCTTGCACCGCCAGGGTAACATCGAAATACAAATTACGCGGCGCCCCCGGTACCGTCACTACCGATGGTGGCAGGGGGAGGTAAGAGGTGATCGGTCGTGCTTGCAGGATATATTCATTGTCGTTTTCCACAGCCCATTCAATATCGACCGGCTTTCTGAATACTTCCTCCAGGGTTTTGACATATCTGGTAAGCGAGATGACCTGCCCGTCCGAGATGGAGAAGCCCCCGTCGCTCTCGGTTTTTACCCTCCTCGTGCCGCCATCTTGGCTCAGCAGCGAACGCTCTTCCTTTGCGCCCAGCCGTTTTTCCTTCACTCTCATGCTGACTTTGTCGATGATTATCGTGTCCGGTGTGCACGAGCCCCCGACGACGGATTCGCCCAGGCCGAAGTTGGCGTTGAAAACGGCTTCGTCATAGTCGTTGTTAATAGGATTAATCGAAAATGCTACACCAGATACGGTGCTGTTCAGTTGCTTCTGCACGATTACGGCTATAGCCGGATCATCGATCGGGAATCCATGTTTGAGTTTGTAGGAGACAACTCTTTGATCGAAGCACGAAGCAAAGACGTGGCGAACGGCATTATAAACGGATTCTCGTTGCACCCCGAGCACGCTTTCGTAACCCCCGGCAAAGGATGACGACTCCAGATCCTCCGCCGGAGACGAGGAGCGAACCGCAAATATTTCATTGCTGGCGAAGCCGGCGAGCGCATGGTCCAATGATGCCGACTGTTCGGCAGAAAAGCTTATTTCATTTGCCACCGCCTTCAGTGCATCACAAAACGCCGCCTTGTCGTCCGGTGCCGCCAGGATGAAATTCTGCCACTGCCTTTGTGATTTGATCGCCTGCATCCAATCCTCAAAGAACTCAACGCAAAGAATGAATCCGGGCGGCACCGGCAAGCCCAGCTGAGTCATTCTGATCAGCGATTGTCCCTTACCGCCTACTTTTTTGATTTTGGCGGTAACAGCTCCCGGGAAGGTGACAATCATCGTGATGTTAGACCTATGTGATCAAGAATTATTTTGCTACTCTGCGATACTCGGCACGCGGGTGCAGAGAGATGCCACCACGGGCGGTGAATTTCCCGACCACTAAAATGTATTCGGGATCGAGCAAATCGATCAGATCGTTGGCGATGCGATTAACGCAGGCTTCGTGGAATTCGCCGTGCTGCCTGAAGCTGCCGAGATACAATTTTAGGGATTTGCTTTCCACCAGACGCTGGCTTGGAATGTACTGGATCTCGATCGTCGCGAAGTCGGGCTGTCCTGTTATAGGGCAGAGGCTGGTGAACTCAGGTGCGCTAATGTCGATGGTGGGCTGCACTCCATTGCGATTGTCCGTGCTTGAGCAAAACGGATTGGGAACCGATTCCAGAATGGAGGCATCAGGATTCTCATAGCGCACAACGCTCTTCTTGCCTAAATGTTTTAGCTCTTGCATCGGCTTGGGCTCTCCCTCCACGCGCCTAAGGAATATTGAGAATCTTGTGCAACTGCAGAGTGAGAGTGTAGCCGAAACGCTTGGACGTTTCCACACATGCCCTTGTATTCCTGGTATTGGCTTCATCAGAACCAGAATCCATGGGCATTACAAAAACAGGCAGGCGGCGATCCGGTCGAGCCAGCCGCGCCACCTTCGCATCCGGCTGAGTATACATCAGGGGCAATCCATCGCTGTCATCAATGGCGCCATCGAGAAGCACGTACTTGTAGTGAGTCGCTCTTCTTCTTATGTTTTCGTTCAACTTCCCGGTTTTTGGACTGACGACGATATGCAGATCCTCATGCTCGGGAAGATCGACCCACAGCGTGCCGTTTGTCTCAATTTGCACCGCATAGCCCTTCTCCAGAAGAGTTGTCACCAGCGGTGTGATATTTTGGCGAAACGGCTCGCCCCCGGTGATCACTACGAATCTAGTCGGAGCCGGGCTCAAGCCTTCGATCTTGCCGATGATTTCATCAAGAGTCGGATGCCACTGCGATGACTCAAAGTCAGTGTCGCAAAAGTAACAGCACAAATTGCAACCAGCCAGTCTCAGAAAAACGGCTGGGCGACCGGCAAAAGGTCCCTCACCCTGTAAAGTGTAAAACAACTCCTGCACCCAGAGTTGAGTGCCGTCTTCGAGCTCCTGTGGTCGTAGTGGATTTGTGCCTAGCATAACTGTCGAGCACTCCTGAGGAGCGGATCGATCACGCCGGCTTGCTCGAAGCCGCGGGCACGCAGAAGGCAGGCGTTGCAGGTGTTGCAGGGCGGATGCGATCCGTTGTAGCAAGTGGTGCTGTAGGCAAGCGCGTCGAGGCAGCCAGGCAGGCGCTGCGCCAATTCCACTGTTTGTTTCTTGCTCAGGTGCATGAGTGGTGCTTGAATTGTAATCTCGCGGTCCAGGGCGGCGCCAATCGATTGTTGCATGCTCTTGATGAAGCCTTCACGGCAATCTGGATAACCGGCAAAATCTTCCTGCGAGACGCCGATGTATAGTGTGCTGCAATCTCGAGCGTAGGCACGACTGGCTGCCAGCGACAGAAAGAGCATATTTCGTCCCGGCACGAAAGTCGAGGGCAATTGCTGGACGGCACCATGGTTGGTCGTTTCGCTGGCTCCAGGAAGAGGCGCGGATGGATCGACAAGCGAACTCAATCCCTTGAAGAGAGGCCCGAGATCGACAATTTCATGCTCGACATTGGCCAGACTGGCGATTTTCTTGGCGCTCTCAATCTCTCTGGCATGACGCTGAGCGTAGGCGAATGTCAGCGCGGAGACAAACTCATGCTCCTCTTTGGCAAGATACAAGCATGTCGTGCTGTCCTGACCGCCTGAAAAGACAACCAGAGCCCTTCGTGATGCCATCGAACCATCCTCTGCGGAAAGCTCAGTATACCCTACCGGTCTACCTTTCGCCAAACGCCATCAGGTCCACGTCTTTCATGAGGAAGGAACTTAGCCTTGTAATTCATCGAGCGGCAATCCTGCACAAAATAGCCCAGGTAAACGTATGGCAAACCGAGTTCTCGAGCGCGCTCTACAATGGCGAGCACCATCCAGGTGCCAAGCGATCTTTTGCTGAGCCCAGGCTCATAAAAAGAATACACAGCCGAAAAGCCGTCTGGAAGCCGATCTACATAGGCGACACCCACGAGTTCCTGGTCGAGATAATGGCACCACTCCTCTATTGGAAATGGGTTGTCGGCCAGCGAGGTCAAGTGAGAGAGCGACGTATGGAGGTCGGGCTCAGGCCAACCGACTGTTGCCACATGGTGTTTGTGGTGGCGCATGTATAGATCGAACTTTTCGCGATCGAGCCCGGCCGGTCCGATTTCGATCTTGATGTCCCGATTGATTTTTTGAGTGCGCTTCTGACTGCGGTTGGCCGCAAATTCATTGACCAGTATCCGAATCGGTCGGCATTCGTTGCAATTTTTACAGAGCGGCCGAAAAAGCGCATAGCCATACTTTCGCCAGCCTGTGCGTACCTTCTCCATATACTCTTGCGGAGTGAGCTCGCTGACGTATTCATACTCAAGCTGCCAATTTCGGTCCGGCAAATATCCGCACCGATCGGGCCTCGAGAGAAATCTTCCTACCACTTTCATACTGCGCCAAGGAATGAATACAGCCGTATGGCTAAGCTACAGGTTATGATCTTTACGGCGCTTGTGCAATTAAATCTCAGCATTCTGTGACTATTTTGCTCGATTCTTTGCAATTATGGCTTTATTGATCTTTGCCTGATACTCCTTCGTGAGCCCTATCTCGGCGACGTTTTGTGGGAATTGTTCGCACAGGTGCAAGCAATCATCCATCGTCTGCTTTGCTTCATAAACCTTGTTGGTGTTGAGCTGGTAATTCCCCAGCACCCAATATCCGGAGACAAAGCTGCTCCAAAGACCTAGTTCATGGGAGAGCAATTCAGGTCTTCGATTGAGGGCGATCTGCAACTCTTCGGCGCCATCAGCTTCTTTGCCCGATTTCATCAGGGCCACACCGAAGTGAATGCGCGCTGCTCGCGTCAACAAGCCATTCTCACCAAAGAGGCGCTCAATCTCTTCATTAGTATGAATGCGCTCCGAGGGCCCGGCTTTGATCTGCGAGCGCAAATCCATACATGCCTTATAGTTCATGGCTGCCTGGCCATAGCGCTTCTGCCTTTCATACTCACTTGCCAGAGAAAACAGCTCATTGGAGGAAGCCGACAAGCCTCTATCTCCGTTTTTCTCCCGAATTTTGCGGTTGATTCTCGCTTGATTAGCTGCGCCATCGAGGTCATCCTTAATGATATCCTGGGCAAATAGCTGCTCATGCACGAACAAATCGCCCTCGGGACTTTTAGACAGACGAGCCGCAAGCGCAGCTCGCTTGAGCAGCTCTTCCGCCTCTTTGTTTTTGTGGAGGCGCGCTGCTGTCGTTGAGAGCAACCCAAGCGGCACGATTACCCTAGTTGAGTTTTTGCCGAAGTGGCGCTCGATGGCAATCAGGCAGGCGCTCAGCTGGTTGTACGCCTGATTGGCATTGCTGTTCGTCTCTCTCACTTCCTTCAAGGCTTTATCCCACTGGCTGGCTCTTTCTGGAGGAAACAGACATAACGGCATTTCTCGTTTAAGCTTCTCGATATCGGAAGCTTTGATTTTGTCGCATCCATTCAAGCTGAGATAAGTGAGACTGGGCAAGCTCGCCAGGCTCAGAACCCCGTCGGCGGTCACTTTCGTGCCGTCAAGATTGAGGTGAGACAAGTTAGGCTTATTTCGCAGGTTTTTCAGGGCGGCATCATCAACATCGGTGTTGCTTAGTTGCAGTTCCCTGAGCGAGGTCATATCCGCCAGCGCACTGAGACTTTTCACTTTTGTATTGTCCAGGCTGAGTGTGACGAGATTGAGGTGTCTGAGATTACTGATACCATCATCGGTGACGTTAGAGCCGGAGAGGTAGATTCTCTCGACCCCGATGGCATCGAGGAAGTGCTTCAAGTCTGCATCATTAACATCAGGGTCGGTCAGATTGAAGACGCGCTCTTTGCTCTTGATCCGTTTCTGCATGAGCTGCTTATCGGAACTTGGATCGGGCGCCGCCTGTATATTGTCCGCATACAAGGCGCGATCTTTTAGATCCTGCTCGGTATGCATATCGATTCCGGGGCGATTGATGAAATACAAAATGGAGAGACCGCTGGCAGCGCAGATAAACGAGACGATGGCAATGGGAACGCGTAACTCCTTCCACAGACTGGCTTTACCTGGAGTCATTTTTATTTCGCACGGCGGTTTTTTTTCCGCTGCTTCAGCAATTGAGCTCGAGGACTCCGGCTCATTCAAGCCATACTTGGTTGCCAACGCTTTCTTGTCATCGGGGTCCTCAATGCTGACACCGAGGAGGAACTTGAGCTCAATCATAAGCTCTTTGCTCGACTGGAAACGATTCTCGGGATTCTTCCTGAGCAATTTGTTCACCACATGTGCCACCATTTGTGATGGCTCGGTGTCGCTCAGCAGTTTGCCGAGATTGGGGGCTTGCTCATCACGGTGTTTTGCCAGAGTCTCCAGCGGTGTCGACCCCATAAAAGGAGGTCGTCCAGTCAGGCAGTGAAACATGACACAACCGACCGAATAGAGATCGGACTGGGGGCTGGGACCTTTGCCGAGTGCCTGATCCGGACTCATGTAGAGAGGGCTGCCGATCAAAGCATCCGGATCGGTCAGGTAACCCTCGTTTGGTTCGTCGCCGATAATTTTAGCCAGACCGAAATCGAGCACTTTGATCGGGCTCGCATCGCTGCTGGCGTCTTCGATCATAATGTTGCTCGGTTTTATATCACGATGAATTATGCCTTTGGCATGAGCATGAGCCAGGGCATCACTCACCTGCGAAAAAATATGCAGCACTCTCTCGACGCTCAGCGTCTTGTGCCTGAGAAGCAAATCCTCAAGATTGATACCATTGACGAATTCCATCGCCATGAAAAGCTGATTATTCTTTATGCCGAAATCAAGCACTTTAGCAATGTTTGGATGGCTCAAACGGCTGACTGCTCGCGCCTCGTTTTGAAAGCGCAGAATTGCTTTACTGGAGGGTGCATTCGTCTGCAGAACTTTCAGGGCGGCAACGCGTTGAAGGTCGATTTGATTGACTTTGAATATTTTGCCGCGTGCGCCACTACCGATAAGCTCGATCACTTCGAACTTGTCGAAGACTATCTCACCCGGGCTCCAACTTGAAGAAGCGGGCCCTTTAGGCGTCCCTTCCTGTTTGCTCATTTGCCAGTCAACACGCTTCAGTGACGCTCGCCTGTACTTTGCTATACCCAGCCAGCCAGGCATTCCCGCGTCCGACCATCAGCGGGCGAATAAACCGTAGATTACGCCGGGGCGTTTCTCATCCAATTTATTGTCCTTGCTCGCATCACCCTTCAGGTAATAATCAAAGAAATCGAGTGTGGTTTGGCTTATGGCGCAGCGCGCCTCATCATTATCTATATACTCGCGAGCCAGGCGGTGCTCTCCCTTTACTCCGCCGGAAAACGACAGGTGATCGGCACCTTTAATACAGATGATCCCTTTGGGTCTGTTTGCCCTGTCGAACAAGAGGGCTTTGTCGTCTTTTCTGCCTTGTGCCGGCTCTAATTCTCCATACTCGAAGAGGATGGGGATTTTGATCAGAGCCAAATCGTTTTTGCTGTTAACTGAATAAATATGATCATTTACCGGACCGGAAAGCGAGACGACTGCTTTCACTCCCTTGTTAGAGTAAGCAGGGTCGGCGCCGGATAAAAGCAAACTGGTCCAGGCACCGAATGAGTGACCGACCAGACCGATTTTATTCACGTCGATGGCATTGAAGAAGCGATCCTGCCGATCGGCATTCTTTGCCACCATAAGGTCGATTACTTGTTGCAGTTGCCTGGGACGATAAGAGTGCAGTTTCAATTCCTCGGCTGCCATCTTGTTGAGCCCGAATTGACGCAACCAATCAATATATAAGTTGGCTCGCATGCGCATCGCCGGATCGAAGGCGATCGATTCGTCTATGCGCGCTACGCAAACCATGTCCAGGTAATCGGCTGCGACGACGATGTAATTGTTGCGCGCCAGCATTTCACACAAGAAGAATGAGCTGGTACCGGCCCCGGTGGCGCCATGGGAATAGAAGATTATAGGAAACGTCCCTGACTTCAGAGCCGCATCCTGAGCCAGATCCGTTTGAATCAGGGAAGGACCGATCTTGTAATCGTATCTGCTGGCGAGAGCATCAGTCGGATACCAAATCGCGATCTTATAAGGTACGGAAAAATCTCTGTATTTATACCGGCCGGTGAGCACAGTAAATCCAATCTGGGCATTGTTTTGCTTAAGAGCAAGGCCGGCATCTTCTCCGATCTTTCTTGACTGCCCGGGCTCAATAGTTCGGCTCGGCTGTGCCTCAGCCGGACAGTGCGCGCTCATAGCGAATGCCGCTATGAGGATGAGGCACAGTGCTGCTCTGCCTCCTTGTCCGGAGGCGGACAGAAAGGCGTTTTGCTTGCTCCTGATGACGGATTTCTTGAAAAAACTTAACACAATGTTCAGCCTAAAAGTTGGAATCGCTCAGTTGATTTTAGCGAGGGCACTGATTGAGGCACGCATGAGAATGGTAATCGAAAGAGAACGATACAAAGGGGTGCACAGAGTTCCAGGAAGACCGACCCAGGTTGACGGTCCGGATGGCAGACGCTACATTGCCGGCAAGCTAATCGATAATCTTACTAAACAAGCGCCCGTTTATGACGAGCGCAGCAAAAAACAGCAACGTCCGAGGAGCGAATTCAACAGAGACGGTTACCTGCTTTGCGATCACAGCACCAAAAGCGGTGCCGAAAAAAGCGAGACGATCGCCGAAGCGAAACCGTGGTACATGCAACCCAGACAAGGCGATGACGTGGTTCGCTATGGTCAAGGTCATTCCGTTGATGATGTGGTCCGCATGTTCAAAGAGCAGTCGGCGAGCGGCAAACAACAAGCGATGAGGCAAGCGAGTGAAAGTGCTGCCATAGTTGAGGATGAAGACGACGAGGAAATTTTTGAATACGACGAGCAAGCGCCCGAGATCGCTCCGCCGACCATGTTTCTGTTTAGAAAACGCGGTCATGATCGCAGCTGCAAGACGGATATGCTGCGCGTGCCAAGAAGTGGGGTGGTCAAATCGAGTTGCGGAACCATCGAGCTTCTCGTTCATGCCAACGGGCGTTCGTTCAAGCCAAGATACAACTTTTGCGGGATGCTGACTTCCGTCTCTACAAGTGACGGGCTGCATCTCTTTAGAGGGCAAAAAGACAACCACTGGCTCATGCAGGACTCTTCCGGCAACTTGCTCGAGAAAGAGCAAATACACACGGTTTCATTCGATAAGAAAGGAAACCTCTGGTATGAAACGAACAGTGGGCGGCGAGTGATCTTCTTTATAGACGGTCACACTGAAACAAAACAGATGGCCTGATCGGCCAGGGTAAATATAGGCATTTAGACAAAGTTTTTTTCGCTAGAGTAAAGTGGATCAAGGAATGGTGGCGCTGCGTCGGCGCCACTTTCCTTATTTAGTGGGCTCCGATCGATTGGCTCAGGGACAGTCGAAATCTCCCGAGTGAAGCGATCAAGGCTTGAACCAGGCTTGATCTACTTGCGCTCAGTGCGATCACTTCCGGCCATAGCGATTTTGTCCATGACTTGCTTCTCGGTTGGGAATCCGAAGTTGCGAATCACATTGGAGTACCAGTGACCGCTCTTCTTTATGGTGCGCTTTTGCGTTTTGAAGTCGACATGCACGATTCCGAAGCGTTTGCTGAATCCATAGGCCCACTCGAAATTGTCCATCAATGACCAGAGGAAGTAGCCGCGAACGTCGACCCCCTGCTCCATGGCGATGCGAGTGTGCAGCAGGTGATCGCGAATGTATGACAGGCGATCCTCGTCCTCACACTCACCAGCCTCAGTCAGTTGATCCTCGAACGCCGCACCATTCTCGGTGATATAAATGGGCGGTAGCTTATACTCCTTCGATATGTCGAGAAGCAATTTTTGAAGCGCGTCGGGCGTGACTTCCCAGCCCATCTCGGTGTATTTCGAGCCGGGCACTTTGAGAACCTGGCCCTCTCGCGACATGACGTTGCGCGTGTAATAATTCACCCCGAGAAAATCAAGGTTTTGCGAAATCAGCGACATGTCTCGTGGTTTCACCCGCGGTGCCCTGGTGCCATACTCGTTCCAAATATCGGGCGGGTAGTAAGCCTTGAAAATCGGATCGAGAAACCAGCGACCGTCGCGGGACCAGGTGCTCCGGGCTGCCTCGACATCTCTCGGATCCCGGCTGGCCGGCGCGGTCGGGCGCAGGAAATGGGAAATGCCGACCTGAGCGGAGGAATTGTCGCTGCGCAGCGCTTGTGTTGCTTTGCCATGTGCCACAAGCAAGTGATGGGCTACTTGCAAAGAAAGTTTTTCGTCCTTAATCCCGGGTGCCATCTCACCGCTTTTGTAGCCGTAGTTTGCCACCACCCATGGTTCGTTTATCGTGATCCAGTTTGATACGCGATCGCCAAGATGTTTGGTAATGACTGCGGCATAATCTGCAAAATGTGATGTTACCTCGCGATTCGTCCAGCCCCCGATCTCCTGCAGCTTCTGCGGCAGGTCCCAATGATAGAGAGTAACAAACGGCTGAATATTCGCCTCGAGCAATTTGTCCACCAGCCGATTGTAGAAGTCCAGCCCGGCTAGATTGACCGAACCGAATCCCTCCGGAAAGATGCGCGGCCAGGATATTGAAAAGCGATAGGCTTTCAAGCCCAGCTCCTTCATGAGCGCGACATCAGACTCCATGCGATTATAGTGATCGCAGGCCACATCGCCGGTGTCACCATTTGCAATGGTACCGTCCATGTGGCTGAAGCGATCCCAAATCGATTCTCCTTTACCGTCGGCGAGCCAGGCTCCTTCGATCTGGTAAGCCGCCGTGGCGGCGCCCCATACGAAGTTTCTCGGAAAGGTGACCGAATACTGAGAATTCGGGAAGCTGACATTGTTGGGCATGGCCTTCGGTATTCCTCTTGGACATACTGCAAGCATAGGATGAGTATGTCAGGATACCGAAATCATATAAATTCGTCCAGTCGTATTTAATTGCCCTGTCCGACGCAACCGTTCAGATTGGCAATCTCCGTTTCGATTGTCTTCATATAGAGGTCGTTTACGAGGTCTACAAGGTAGACGAATTCTTCCGGTTCTTGCCCTTCTTCCCAGAGTCGGTCCTCGAGGACATCGAGTAATTGTTGATAAGAAGCTGTTTCAGGAACTTTCATGATCTTTTGCTTTTCTAGAGGCGCCTTTGGCCTATCATCTTTTCACGGCACGAATATCAGATTTAGGAGTTGCTCGGTCGTTCAATCATTGCTACCGCATATGGTGCCTTACTGACTATCTGCCACGAGCGATATTGTTTAAACAATGCCACCGCATGTGGTAACTAATTGAAAACAAATATGTCTTACTTATGTTCGATTTATATTCGCAAGTAGTCTCTCCAAGATCAGAATTGACTGCGAGTTTATCCAAAAGTTCCACCCCATGGATGAAACATCGGGGCGGAACACCAGTTTTTTACATTGAGGAGAGATGAACTTCCTAACGCCGGGGCGGCTCCACGCCGGTGGCATCAAGAGCATCCAGATACTTCTTGGCCATGTCGGGATTGCTCGTTAACCACATGCGCACGAGGGCAAAGGAAGCCACGAGCTGATCGCAATCTCGGCCTTCTCTTTTCCATTGATTGACTTTGCTTTCCCAGGTCGCCAGCCGGGCATTGAGTTCGCTGGCCCCCGCCATCGAGGTCGAGGTCGAGCTTGCCGAACCGGCTTTCGCCCCCCGTTGACCGGTGGCTAACTTCGCCTGGGCTTGTCTGAGGAGAGCTTCCTGTTCGCTCAGCTTCTCGGCCAGATAGTCCGTCTGGCCTTTGACTTGCTTCTCGTCGCCATTTTTGGCATTTTGCTCTATTTGAGCGAAAAGATCCTGGAAAGGTTTGACGCCCGTGCCGTGTGCCTTCAGTGATTCTATGCGGTGCAAGAGAAGCAATCGCGTCTCCATTAACGGACCCTGGACGACGGCTGCGGCACTAGATGCGGTGTCACCAGAGGCACCGTCGACTCGCATGAGCTCGATCGAAGCCAGAAGTGCCTCCGGTTTCAACTCCCCGGCCCCGTAGGCTTTTACATCACCGGCGGTGATGTTTGCTTGCACCGCCAGTTTGGCATCTGGATGGCTGAATATGACCTTCACCTGCATTATCTGGTCCGGGAAGGCATCCATAATCGTTTTGGCGATCATGACCGCATCAATTTTGCATTCCGTGTTGCCCCGTTGACCTCGGTCGGTAATGATCAACACTTTCTTGTCCAAAACCGTGGCATTGAGAGGAACGCCGGACTTAACCAGATTGGCATTGCGGAGGATGATGCCGATATTGGCGGCGCTGAGCGTGCTTTGCGCCCCGGCCTGAGGTGCAACCGGATAAGCCAGAATAGCGGCGCAAAAAATTAGCGAAAAACCTGCAATTCTTCGCTTCTGTTTGATTTTCGCTGGTCGAATCATTGACCTGGTCTCTACTACTGATAGACACAGTTTATCAAGCGTTGCTTGGCTTTGCCAGCCTCTTAATCAATAGATAACCGCAGCCGACTTGAAAGCTCTGTGACTACCCTGAGGTTAGCTCGCCTGGACTCTGGCATCGCAATACGACAATCAACGAGGCGATCACGATCGCGCAGCCTCCCAGCGACTGCAATGATAACGACTCGGCAAAAATGACGGCGGCGAGAATGGCTGCAAATACCGGCTCGAGTAATGTCGAGAATGCCACCATACTTGGTGAAAACCAGCGCAGAGAGGCATTCAATCCCGTGTGGCCAAGCAGCTGGGAGATAAATGCCATCGCCAGAATACCAGCCCACGCGATCCAGTCATTTCCCGGGAACGGCTCTTGCACCACAGGCATCATCGCGATCAGGACAAGCGCGGCCCAGGAATAAGTCCGGCCGACAATCACTACTGTGGGGTATATGTGGCTGGTTTTGCGGATGGCAATCAGATAGGCGGCCATGGCCATGCTTCCCAGGATGGCCAGTCCATCGCCTAAAATGTGCCTGTCCAGTTGAGCATTGGCTGCCGATCCGGGCGCGGCGATCATTATCACGCCGATAGCGCCGGCAATGAAGGCCAGCCAAAATGCCGCAGGCTTTTTCTGCTTGAGGCAGAAAACTTCATAAAGAGCGGTCCAAACCGGGCTGGTGCAAACAAGCAATGTCGAGACGGCCACGGTTGTGTATTGGAGTGAGGCGATCCAGCTCGCGAAATGGAGCGCCAATGCAATTCCTGCTGCCAGATAGAGCAGCTCGTGCTGAGAGCTTATGTGAATCGATTTGCTTTTCCGCCTGCTAAGCCAGAGCACAGGCAAGGCTGCTATCGCCAGACGCAGGGCCGAGACGCTGATTGGTCCTGTGCCATGAAGGGCATAGCGGGCGAAAATTGCCGCTGCGCCGATAGCCAGTTGAGCTCCGAAAAGGATTGCATAGGCTCTGGCCGCGCCCTGGCTGGCCGCGGGAGTGAAGACCATGTCAGTTGTTCGCTCGGCAATTGGACTTCGGTTCATCCGCTCAAACCATGGCATGAAGGGGCTATGATAACCCGAAATCGACGCCGTTTGATAGAACGATTGCTGGTCGCCGTAATGTTTTTCAACAGAAATAGCCGACGGGAAGTGAAGATCGATAGAGTGTAGAATGAGATCAGAAGAGTTTCGGGGAACAAGCTGTCTCGCCTAAACGTCTTGCTGACCTGGTTTGCTAAAACTTGACCCACCTTCCTACCTGTATGCATAGGCATCACATCCGGACGAGCTCCGCGCGAGCGGAGGTCCAGAAGCCAAATTCCGAGCCGTCACCAGCGACCCGAAGAGTTCTGGTCGGACTGATCAAGTACAGGGTGATGGTCAGAAAACGGCTCTGGCACTTTCTTTTGTCCCTTCTTGATACCCGGGTGCCGATTCTTGCCAGCCACAGTCTTTCCACTGAAAGCCGCCAACAGATCAAGGAATTCTTGCAAGCCGGTGATGTACTGCTGGAGAGCAACCGAGCCTATCCAGGCTGGCAGCTCCTATCCCGACTTATGGTCGGCAGTCCCTGGATGCATGCAGCCGTCTATGTCGGCAATGGGATCGTCGTCGATGCCGGCACTGAGCCGCGAGTGGCGCGCATAGCGATTGATGAATTTCTCAATACGACCGATATCATTGTCTACCGTCCCAGGTTCGCCGGACCGGAGGACGCTCAGGCTGCGGTTTCCTACGTGCTCAAGCAAATCGGAAGACCATTCAATGTCAGCTTCGATCACGGCGACAATCGATCATTTTATTGTTCGCAACTGGTCTCGCAAGCGCTTCTGCAAATGCCGCATCCGATTAACCTGCCGGTCGAACGCGTTCTTTGGAAGCAGGTCGTCTCTCCCAGGTCGATTGCGCGCAGTCAGGACATGCAATGCATATGGCCGGATGGAAGCGGAAAGCCGGCGCTCGAGCGCGCTCTGGAACAGGGTTCGGCAAGACTTTCTATTTCGGTCAAGCCTTATCTCGAGCCTCTGCGATGGTCGGTAGCATTTGGAGCCATTGCCGGGGGGATGTGCATCCCCATGCATCAACCGGCCCAGGCTCTCATGTTTTGCGCGGCCATGGCCGTCCTGACGCTGGGTCGAGCTTCATTCAAAACCTGAATTTAACCAGAGCTAGAGAAGATTCCAGAGCACAATTAGCTCGATGGCATAGATTGCCGCAATGAGAGCCGCGCCGGTAATTTCGATTCCGGCTTTCTCTTTTTCATCCGGGAACATCCACTTGTAGAAGATCTTGTTCAAGATCGGCATAGCAACCCAGGTGAGAAGGCTGACACCAATGGCATTCTGTATGAATATGGACAGACCGACATTGATGAAAGGAGCCAGTGCCGGTCCGACAAACTTGCTCTGCACCATGACGATTGGATAGATTGCCATAAGGACAATCATGGCGCCTTTGTAATTGGCGGGCGGTTTGCTTGTCTTCGGATTGGTTGGGAACCACCCCGGAAAGGCGCTGGTCACACGCTTAATGTCTTCAGTTGCGACCAGTTGCTCTCTTTGGCTCAAGAGTTCACGGCGACGATCTGAATTGAGCCAGTTGTCCAGATGCTCCGGTGTTTTGAATTTCAGGAGGGTGAGCCAGAGCCCCGGAGTACCCTTGGTTGGGATTTGAACATACGTTCCTTCAAAGCCTGGAAATTCCGACTCGGCCGTCTGGATAGCATGCAACCATTTCTTGTACTCATCTTCTTTGCCCGGGTGAATCACGCTGGTGATTGACGCTGCCACACCGCCTCCCACCATATGTGGTGTCACTTCCTCCTTAACCGTTTTTTCCGGCGGCAACTCATCATCGAGAATTTGTCGGCGCGCATCCGAATTACACCAGGCAAGCGCCTGCTCTTCAGTGCGAAAGCGATGAATCACTATCCACTCCGAGGATCGGCTGGTTGAAACGGGCGTCAGCTCTGCATTGACAAAGCCAGAAAAATCAGAGCCGGCGAGGAGCAGCTTGGTGAGGCTGCTATGAAACGAGGAACAAGCTGATGCGGACAAACTAATCCTTGTGGTCAAACCAGCAACAAGCTCGTTATCGCTGCCTTTGCTTTCTGATTTTGTCATGGCATCCTCGACCCGTCGCCGTGGGAGTGGCTGGCTCCCAGGCTGGAAACCTCCCTGTCAGCCTTGGCGGTCAATGTCATCTTCTGGAGATCGACGGCGCATGCCTGCTGTATGCGCTGGCAACTGAGCGGCACAGGCAGCTGAAGCCATTCTTCTTGTCCGGTCTGTTCGGCGCGGGCGGCCATGATTGCATGTTTGATCGCGAAGTAAACCGAATTGCCGAGCGAGAGCGTCGGCTCACTTGTCGACTTCGACGCTTTAACAGCCAACAAGCCGGCTTGCTCTTGCTTGAAGCAGCTGGCGGTATCGCGAGGAACAAGGCTTACTCTCAAATCAATTGGAATGGTTTTGGTGCAGGGTGGTTTGTACGACCAGATGTTGTCTGTGACGAGCTTGCCAGCCTCGTCGAAAATCGACTCTTCGGTGGTTACAAATCCAAGACCTTGAACGAAGCCTCCCTCGATCTGGCCGATGTCGATGGCCGGGTTCAAAGACTTACCGGCATCATAGAGCAGATCGGCGCGGATCACCGAGAATTCACCGGTGAGCACATCGATCTCAACCTCCGCGATTGAGAATGAATAAGTGAAGTAAGCGAAGAATTTTCCATGCTCGTAATGATCGACCGGTGAATCATAATGCGGTGCAGCATACAATTCCGCTGCCGAGAGATTGACGCGCTGCATCCATGCATGTTTGACGATCTCAGGCCAGGCTTCACGCCATTGCAGTCGCAACTCACCCTGCTCCGGATGGCGACGGCGAACTTCTTCGCAGACTCCATCAAGACGCTTCTTCAATTCGCGGCAGGCTTTTGCCACGGCACCGCCGTTGAGATCGAAGCCGGTCGATGCCGCAGTTGCCGGGGCATTGCTGATCACATCGGTGTTGTTTCTGACCACGCGGACGTAGCCGAGTGGAACGTTCAACTCATGCGCGACGAGCTGAGCGATCTTCGTATGCAGGCCCTTACCCATCTCGACCCCGCCGTGAACGACGGTGACCGAGCCGTCATCCTTATTTATATGCACCAGTGCAGTGGATGT
>JAJPJO010000566.1 GCA_021324135.1 Pseudomonadota bacterium | reverse complement strand
TTTTTGTGTTGTGATATGTTAGGAAAAACGGCAAAGCCGCTTGTGATGCCCCTCATGACATCTTTGCCGGCGGTGGTATCAATGGCCATCTTCAAGCCGACTGATAGCTTTATCTTGTGATCACGGCTTGTGAGGCGGATTGATCGCAGGCCGCCGGTTCACTCTCATACAATTGCGCACAGGTGCGGATCACGGCCGCAATCTGATCGAACTGGCCACAATCAAGCCATTCGCTGTTCGAAATCGTCAGCATTCGTGCCGCGACCGATCTGGCATTGGGCAGGTTGGCAGCGGGCACGACCTCCCTCAAGTAATCGTAGCCGGCGAGATCGTTTATGAACAATCGCGTCACCCCGAGCCCTTTTGTCCACAGGCGCGACAGGACCTGATCGCGCACCATCTGCGATTTTAGAAATACCGTCAAAAAAGGCCATGTCCCGCAAATGTCATCCTTCTCTTGCAGCGCCTGCACCCCCGGGATCGTAGAAAGCATCGCGGCGCGCTGCTTTCCGCGTTTGCGGTTCTCACTCAGCAGCGATGGCAAGCGCCTGATGGCTGAGGCAGCTACCCCGGCTCGCAGCGATGAAACGCGATTGAGTTCGATGGGCGCGGCAAAGATATCGCCCACGGCTTGCAGTGGATCATCTTTCTTCAGCCAGTGCCGGAGCGGCATTCCATAGACGAAGCTCAAGCCGAACGGATTATAGAAGAGCTTGTAACCGATCAGTTCGACAAATCGCAGCATCTCGATCAAGCGCTTTGATTTGACGAGCGAAGCGGCCGTCTCTCGGAGCGAAGCCTGCATCTTGCGGTCCTTCGCCACGAGCGCCCCGCCCTCGTAAATGGTCAGCCCTTTGCCGCGCGTCAGGCTGAAGAAACCGATATCACCTATGGTGCCGGCCTTGCGCGTCTGCCACTCGGCACCAAGGGCCTGAGCTGCATCTTCAATCACATAAGCACCGGTACCGTGGGCGGTATCAAGCACGGTTTGCATATCACCGACCATCCCGCCAATGTGAGTGGGGACGACACAGAGTGTATCGGCATCACAAGCTGCCTTTAATGCCTGGCAATCAAAGTCGAACGAGTCCGGTTGCGTGTCGACGACTCTGACGTTTAAACCCGCCTGGGAGACTGCCAATGGCACAAGCGGGCAGGTGTAACCGGGCAGAATCACGGTCTTGCGCGAACTCAGCCGCTTTAAAGCTTCCAGGGCGATTAAGAAAGCGGCTGTTCCCGAGCATTCTATTTGCGCGCTCTCTACCTCGAGAAATTGAGCCAGAGCGGTCTCCAGGCCGGCAGCCTTTGGGCCCGCGAGAAAATCTCGCCAGCTCAGCGGCATTCCAGCGGTGGGTGGTATCTCATGAAACATCGACAAACGAGCGCTCCGGAGCCGCGAGCTGTTCTGTTTGGCCTGATCGTCCTGCCTCCGCGCCCTGAGCATCTTTATCCTTCTCAGTGCCCAGAAGCCAGATGCCGCCCATAATCAGCAGCCCTCCCGCTATCTGAGGCATGCTCAGGTGTTCGCCTAAAAAGAAGACAGAGACAAGCGTGACCGTGACAATTTCCATATGGGTTGCGGCAAAGGCCGGACCGATGTCGGCGTGCTTGAGCAGAGTCATATAGGTGACGAATGCTCCGATATAGCCAAGCACCGCCGCGTAAATCCAGCCTTCCGTGATGACGCGGAGAAACCAGGCAAGCTCGAATGCGGCGGGGGCTGTATGAGTAGCAGCCAGTTTGAAGCCGACTTGTGCCATCGTGTCGAAGGCAAGCAGAATGAGAAAACCAATGATGAAAAAGCGCTTCATTATGCCCACCCCACCAGAGTCACACCCAATGCGATCAACGTGATTGCCGTCACCCGGCGCGGCGATAAGCGTTCCTTGAAGAAAATTCGTCCGCCGATCATGACCGCGAGAATATTGATACTGCCGACGAGAACGCCTTGCGAGAGCGGTACGAGAGATAAAAATGCCAGCCAGGTAAAGAACTCGATGACGTAAGATCCGATGCCGATCCAGATCCATTTGTCCTGCAGCATATGCTGCCATCGCCGCCAGCCGCTGAGCTCCTCGTCGATGGTCGCCGCAGCCTTGAAAGCCAGTTGGCCTAGCGTATCAAAGATTATGGTTGCCAGCCATAGTAGTGTCGCAATCGGTGTCATGTAAGGGACTCCTTTGTGGTTGTGCATTTGGTGCAGTTGCCGGCAGGCTGAGAGAGCTCGTTCACGATTTTCATTGACTCTCCTTCTTTTGAGACCAGTTCTGATCTGATTCGAAGAATCTCTGGAATGGCTTTAGAACCGTTTTCAACACTTTGCTTCTAACGAATACCGCATGTTGAGTAAAGGTAAAGCTGGCTCCCAGTGAGGCTTTCACCTCCGGATCGGTCCAGCCGGCGATGTAAAAGTCGAGCTTGTTCTCCAGGGCAAAGCGCAGATTTTTAAACCAACTGACAAAGTATAGATTAGCATCGCGTGCGGCTGGATAAGCGAAGCCGACGTATTTATCAATCAGGCAATTGTTGTGCACAAAACAAATGTTCCAACCGATCAGCTCGCCTTCTCGATAATACAAAAAGACGATGCCGCCGCTGCTTGCGTCCTGCAGGAAAGTTGTGAAAAACGGCATGGTTAGCTTATCAAAGTGGATCTGGCTCTGGTTGTATACATGCAAATAGAGGGCATAAAATTGCCGCAAGAATTCAGGATCGAAAAAGAGCGGGTCGCCGGCTCTAACTTCATGAACGCGTAAGGATGGCTCGCTGCGCAGTTTCCGGCGCAGGTCTTTGCGGCGCAATTTCGACATCCGGCCCAAGTATTGATCGATTGACTCAAAGTCTATCGGTACATATGCCAGGGCTTGACCGGCGACAATGGTGAAACCTGCTTCTTTGCACTGCTCGATAAAGGTCCTGGCATACTGATTCTGTTCATCACTGATCAGGGGCGAATTGAACGGGATGTCCTTGATGATGGTGAAGCCAGCCTTGCGGCTGTGCATTTCCGCAATTAAGCGACTGAGCAACGGCGAGAATGATATCGCATTTGGTGGCAAGCAATACTCTGAAACCGTCGTTCCGGCAAATAGGGTCAGGTATTTTGTCAGCCTGGCGGCAAGAGGAAACTTTTGCAACAAGTACATCAGCCAACCGGGCGGAGAGTCGACCGTAGTCAGCAAGTCGAACTTTGCCACGAAGCAAGGCATGGAGCCGATCGGGCTGGCCAGCTCGATTGCTTCAAATCCTTCGGGCGGATGACTTAAAAACGCCTCAATCAGTGCCGTCGGCTCGAGTTGAAAGGCGAAAGCGCGGCTGCTCCCCTGCTTGTCTTGAAGCTGCCTGCCCTGGTCGACTGCGGTTGTGGGTTTCACTGAAAGCATGTCGTACCGCTTATTCTTGGCGAATGTCCTGCGAAGTCCCTATCGCCTTTTGATCTGCATTGCTCGAGGGGGCTTGCTTATCCCAGGCGCTCAGTGCATTACCGGCGGCGGGTTGAGGCGTGCTGCTCGTGGCTGATGTATCTGAGGCTGATGTGGTGGAGGCGGCTGTTTCAGACCCGGATGAGTTCTGGCTGGCCACGGGCTGAGCCGACGTGCCTGGGGCAGCCGTTTCACCCGCTGAAGAAGTCTCGTTCGTCGGCTTCGTTTCTTGCACCGCGTCTGGTGGCGCATCGAACTCTTCGCCCTTCTGCACTCGTGCCACTGCGGCTTTGGAATACTCGAGAAGATCGGGAACGTTTTCCTTACCTACCATGTGCCTGAGCACTGATTGCGAGCAGAGGAGGAGCGCCGGATTACGCGTCATTCTGCCCATTTGATAGCCGTATACAGCCATATAAGCTTCTTCGGAAAGCACTTTGCCATGGCTCTGCAAGCGCTTGTCCAGATAGAGCTCTTTGATGATTTTGTCTTCCTCCGGGCCGCCGGTTGCCATAATGAATGAGTATTCGGCGAGCGAACAAGCTGTTCCCACAATCGATGGAGTGAGCGCACCCAGACCGAGCGCTGTTTTTACCACACTTGTGCTCACGTAATATTTTTTGCTGCGCTTGTTATATTTATGAATTCGAGCGGTAATTTCGCTGACCACGGCATCATTCTGCAAAGATGTCTCCAGGGCGCGTTTGACCTTTCGCTGACTCTTCGTGATCGTCCACGGCTTCTGTTGGTATATGCGCTCAGGCACCGGTACTGCGTTCAACGAGACCAGGTTGTTGAGCATCTTTTGAGCCGCCTCTGGCCCAACCAGGGCTTCGAGGTGTTTCATGCCGCAGTGGATTTGTTTCTTCCCGGCTTCCTTATCGGGGTTACCGACGGCCTCAGCCAGCTGCATCACCCGAGAGATGACTTCCAGATGCAGCTTGTCCGCCAGTCTCTGCTTGGCATATTCCGCCGAAGCGTGATCTTTGACTTTGATCTTCTCCTCAAGAATCACATCACCCGCCTCGGCCGAGGGTCCATTACCGCGGATGAAAAAGGCGAAGTTCATGGAGTCTTTAATTTTGTGCACGGCAGCAGCGCGAATAGTTTGATGCTTGTTCAGCAGCTTATCGAGTTCCTTATACTCGGCATTATTTTCTACAGCCTTGTTTGTCAGTTCATCGAGTGACTGGCTGAGCGCTTCAGGAGTAATCGATCGGGTCAGCGAGACCGATCCTTGCAGAGCTCCCTGATCATCAGCATTATCTCTAGAGGCTGCTGTTGCCGCGCTTTGAGTAGGGTTGGCATCGGCCGGCAGGTCGGCCATACAATTCGGGGCGTCGGCCGGATCTATGCACCATGCCTTCTGAGTGCATGTTGCGCCGATTAGCACCATCAAACTCGCAACTAAGGTGGCGACGCGAGGTCGCTTGATTAATCGCATGATTCCAAACTCCAAACACCGTTCAGGACGCTACAAAGCTCGCAAATTCTAGAGGTTCCGAATTATACCGACCATATCAGGCCATACCATTAAATAAAAAAGAGAAGCGCTTGATAAGTGGTTGTCAGGCGCTGCCCCTGCCCGGCTGGCGTGCCTTAACAAGCAGCATTAGTTTTTGAAGCCGCTTTAATCGCGCTTAAGTATTGCTATATCAATTGTGGATTGACTGGCGGGCGATCGCACGGGCATTTGAGAGCCAGGCGATGATTTAAACTAGAGTGCCACTCATGCACAGGCGTAAACTCGATGGCTAAGGCATATCAGGCACCGCGGCTACCTATCGTGATAAACGAATCAAGTCGCATTCCGATTCAAAGACAATTGATCGATCAAATGCGAGAGCTGATCGTCAGCCTGCGCTTGATGCCTGGCCAACTGCTGCCCTCGACTCGCGACTTTGCCACCGCATATGGTGTATCGCGCGCCAC